>SUVZ01000045.1 GCA_015061765.1 Lentisphaerota bacterium | reverse complement strand
TCAGGCCCACCAAGCGTTTTCCCTTGAAGAGGGGGTATAACTCAGTTGGTAGAGTGTCTGCTTTGCAAGCAGAATGCCGTCGGTTCGAATCCGTCTACCTCCACCAACGAAGGGCCGTCAGGCTCTGGCACCGTTTTTGATTGATCTCCCGCAAAGGGGGATTTTTTTTTTGCCTGCAGGTTTATCTCTTGGTTTTTGGATCCATGCGTCTGAAGTCGCCCATGGTCCTTCCGAAACGTGACTTGAATGCGCGTTTGGCGTAGGATTCGCTGGCGAATCCCGATTCGGCGCAGATATCGGTGATCGACGCGCGGGACTCTTTCAATCTCTGCATCATGGCGTCCAACCGGGTGGCACGGATGACTTCGCCTATTGAACGGTTGAGCCTTTGACGGAACATCAATTCTGCCGAACGTCTGGACATGTTTACGGCTTTTGCCACATCCCCCACCCGGATATGTTCGTGGCTTCGTGTGCGGATCATGGATATGGCTTTCTCAAGTCGGCTGTCGTTCTGCCGATCAGGATAGATTGATGAGGCTCTTATGATGATCCGGTTCACTCCGTAACGCTCGGTTGTGCACAACGGATGCTGGGCGGACATCATTTCATCCAGTATCTTCGCGGTAATGAACCCGGAGCGCCTGAAGTCCGGCTCGATGCTGGTGAGTGGGGTGCGGCAGGTCGTACAGAGCAGTTCGTCGTTGTCCACGCTGATGAACGCAAGATCCCGCGGAATTTCAATTCCCTGCGCATTGCACATAAGCATGGCGTCACGCGCAACGGTATCTTCCGAGGCCAGAATCGCCGTGCGCTTTGGAAGATCGGCGAGCCATTCCGGCAGATTCGAAAATCCGTTTTCCGGCCATACGCGGCACGGTGAACCTTCCGGAAGTGCCGTCCGGAATGCGGCGGCACGCTCTTCGGACCATATCGGCAGAGATGGCGTGTTTATGTATGCGAAAGACGTGAATCCTGCGTTTATGAATTCTTCCGCCGCAATACGTCCCACATCGGTATTGTCGAGATAAATATGTGACATGTTCCTGTTTTTCCAACTTTTCCTGTCATGTGCCGGGCGGAACATCGCCACAACCGGGATAGACTTTGGAATACTTGCGTCTACAAGCTCTCCCAGCAGGATGCCATGCAGTCTGGAAAAGGCTTTGGGGCTTTTGACGGATTGCGGTTCGGCAATTGTTATCTCCCAGTGCACGTTGTCGCGCGTATAGTCGAATATTCCCGCAAGTTTCTTGCGGTTCGCCTCGTCGTTCATCGCCAAAATCACCAGTACTTTTTTCGGCATGGAGTCGTTCATGCCCGCCATTATAACAGAAACTACTTTTTACGCAAAATCATGTTGCGCAAAAAAGCATGTCAGATTTGCGCAGAGCGGCATTGTCTGAAATCGTGGATTGTGAAATAATACGGATCAATTGGTCGTCACAGGAGTGTTGCACACTTCGGATATGAATTGAAATGATGGATAAAGACAGTTTGAGCGGCAGATTGGAATCGCTGGATGTACTCCGGGGGTTCGATATGTTTTTTATATTTCTGGCGGATCCGGTGCCATGCATCTTTTGGACTTTTCTGGCCATGTTCGGTTGGCAGGATTCATGGCTCGGTTTGCAGTTTGAACATATTCCCGGGAATGGACTCAGGCTTTATGACTGCATCTTTCCGCTGTTTCTGTTCATTTCCGGAGTCGCTTTTCCGTTTTCGTATGCAAAACAGCGCGAACGCGGCATGACCGCATGGCAGTCGTCAAAAAGGGTTATGGCGCGCGCAATAACGCTGTTCCTTCTCGGGTCTATGCTTTGGACGGTGATTGACGGTACGTTGGAGAAGAACATCCTCAGCATGGAGTGGAACACTTTCAGGGTCTGGAGTGTGATCGGGCGCATAGGCCTTGCCTGGGGCGGCGCGGCGTTGATCTACATCTATGCGGGAAGGAAGAGCCGGATCGCGATCGCGGCGGCGATTCTGTTGGCGATGTGGGCGGTGATGCGCTTTGCGGTGGCGCCCGGAGCTCCGGAAGGGGTGAACCCCTTGATTGAACGGCAGTGGTCTTTTGCCTGTTGGCTGGACGTCAATTACCTTACCACGGCCCGCCGTCCTGAAGGCGGTTTGGGAACGATTACGATGATTGCAAACGCCATGCTTGGAATGTTCGCCGGCGACATATTGCGGAGGAAGGGCGTCTCCGGCGGACGCAAGACCGTTCAGCTTTTCGCCTATGCCGCATTACTTGCCGCATGCGGATTGTCGATGGCTTTTGCGTTCGGCGACTGTTCGCTGCCGGTGAACAAACCCATGTGGTCCAGTTCCTTTGCACTGGTGACGGCGGCAATCTCCTCCGCGCTCCTGGCCGTGTTCTACTGGATAGTGGATGTGAAGGGATGGCGGAGTTGGGGATTCTTCTTCAAAGTCATAGGAATGAACGCCATTACCGTGTATCTGCTTATGCGTACGGTGTTCAACACCCCGTTCGCCCTGGACTATTTCTTCAGCGGTCTTTACAAGGTCATGCCGCCGCTTGTGGCCGATTTCTTCGCTCAGGCAGGTCTTATCGCCATAGTGTGGTTGTTTCTGCTGTTCCTCTACCGCCGCAATATTTTCCTCAGGGTGTGATTTGATTTTACGGTCAACAAAGAAAGGTTGTCAGTTATGAAAGAAAAAAAAATAGCGCTATGTGTTGCGATGCTTGCGGGTCTCGTGCAGGCTGCGGACGTATCCTGTGAATGGGCGGCAACCGATATGCCTGAGACTCTGGCAGAAGGCAAGGTGGCGATACGGTATGACGGTTCGGGATCCATCCAATCTCTGACAGCATCTCCGACCGCCGGCGATACGATAATATTGACGGGTGATGAAATGCCGTTTGCGGCGGACGCCAAAATCCAAATCGCGACAGAAGGCCGTCTGGAGATTTCCAATGCCGTAACCTGTGCCGGCAATCTTTCCGTCACCGGCTGCGCCGCAGTGATCACGCGTTCGTGGAACGATGGCGTCGCTTCGACCCTTGCTGATCCTACTCAGGCGCTTCTGCCGACGAATTCATTCAGGCTGATGTTTGAAAACATGGATCTCGATGAATGGGAGCCAGTCGAATTCCGAGGCGATATTCCGGCAAACATCGGTAGTGGCTGGTACTTCCCCAATCATTTCAAGGCGGAATATTTCAAGCGCAGAATCGTCAACGGCGAAAAACAGATGTTTGTAGATCTTAAGGCTACGGGTGGTTCCAGTGGCGATTCAAAAAATCCTTGGACAAAGGGTGTTCGTATTGTGCTTCGTCAGAATGGCTTAAACGTGGAAGGCAAGGCGATTGACTCGTGGTACGGCAATAGGCTATACGAAGGAATGTGCATCGAGGAGGCGTCGCTGGAGCGGGAAACGCCGTTGAATCCTTATGCATACATCGTCGTGCCCGGATCCCCCAACGGCGGAAGGGGCGGATACGGCGTGTCGCAACTGACGATGAAACGCTCGAAGGTGAAGTCTGAATGTTGTTTGGCTGGGGTTGTCACAGTGCCAGAAGAAAATAAAGTATCCGTTGCCGGTGATGTGCATCTGGAAGGGGTTATCGGAGAGGTGACAACGCCGTCATTTGCTGCAACTCCGGCCATAACTCCCAACTTTCATGTGGATGGTATGCTTACCTTTGTCGGTGGCACAACCAATAGTTACTTGCGCGGTAAAATCTCAGGAGGAGGAACCGTCATAGTCGAAGGCAAAGATGAGGTTGTAAAATATGAGAAGGATTCAACGGTAGTGGTGCCGGTGATGCAGGAATATGCCAAAGAAAGCTATATTCTGAGCAACAGTGCCAATATCCGAAACATGACGTCTCGTCAACTTTATACCTTGACGAATGCCGTTGCTCATTTCTGGGGGAATGTGGTTTATCCGGATAAGCCTGTCGCCAAACTCTACAATATCAAAGAAGTGGCTGCATCCTCAACCTATTATTATTTCTACGGACAGTTTCAAGGAGTGCATAACGGAAATCTCTATTGCGTGTATGTGAGATTTTCGCATGCCGCTGATACACACATAAAGGTTATGGCAACAGAAGCATACAAAGTGGAGAATGCCGATCCGTACTATGAGGGCATGGATTTCGATACGGTAAAATCAAAATTGGGCGAAAATAAGATCAAGGTCGTGAGCACATATAACGGTGATGGGATTGCCGTCCGTTCGCCCCAGTTTTATTTCTCGGTGCCTCGGGGCGGAATACTCTCAAATAAGGGTTTTGACAACAAAATGTCAGGAGATCCCCGGTTCATTGTTCGTGGAAATGCAATTCGTTCACAGATGTATGACGCGGCATATACCAACGCAATACCCTCTTGCGGTAAGTTGATTGTTGAAAATGGCGGTGAGCTGCAGATGCTAACCAATGGTATGTATGCCACTAAACCTTTGGGGTACAATGGCGGCGGATGCCCCATTTACATAAGGGAAGGTGGACGATTCGCCTTGGGCGCAAAAAATCCTTTTGCGCTCGATCAAAGGGTGGTTGTAGACGGTGGCGAGTTCTATGTCTATCCGATTTACAGCTACCAGTACGGTTCTGGGACGTATCTTCAGCGCCTGGTGCTCAAGGATGGCGGACGCGTGTCAGGCGCGGCGTTGATGATGGGAATTCGCGGGCATGAAGAGCAGTATCCATACATCAAGGTATGCGGAGACAGGCCAAGCGAAATGGATGTGCAACTGACGATCCAAGGTCAGTCCGGCAATGATTCGAGACTGTTTGACTGGCGGATTGCCGATGTTACGGGAAACGACAATCCGGACTTTGTCATGAATGGCGATATCCGGTATTTCTATTACGGTACTGGGGATAATCGTCTTACCACCAATGTGACCATGCGCAAGTATGGGGACGGGACGATTCTGGCAAATGGGCGGCAAGGGCAGGCCGGTGTGACCGAAATCTACAAGGGCGAAATCCGTCTTGGTGCGAGCGGTATCGGCTACGGAACTTATGATGAAGTAAAAATCTACAATGTCTATACGCTTTGCGGCGGCAGGCTCGGCGCGGCTGACGGCACTTCGAACAAGCTCGGCGATTTGCGGGTGGAGGGCAATACCGCCAACAGCGCAATCGTGCTTGGCGATGGCGCTAAACTGGAGTTTGCGGATTCGTCCTCAAATTCGTGGACCGGCAGCGGGCTTATCGACATCGACCATGAGGGCGAACTCGGAAAGGGTGTGCTGAGATTCGGGACGACCAAGTATGGTCTGACCGGGACGCAACTTGCGCGTTTGAGACATAATGGGGGCAGAGTCATACTGACGGATGACGGCTGGTGCATTGACCGTCCGAAGACATTCAAGATCATTGTGCGGTAATGTAAAATCAGGAAACAGATATAACAAGGCCAATGAACAAATCAGGAAAAACAATATGAAGAAAACGGTGTTTATGTTGTCGGCGGCATTTGTCGCTCTGGGGGCGGCAGGCGCGGTCTATACCGGGATCGAGACCGATGTATCCGCATTGCCGAAGGAGAAGGCTTTCATCGGTCAGATGGTGCGTTCGCGGGTGTGGGATCGAGTGGTTCCGTCCACATTCATAACCAACGTCAACCTGAAGGTTGCGTTTGTAATCGACGAATCGCTTGGCGGTGAAAACGCGGTGGTGAAGGTTGCTGACGGCAAGGCCGAGGTGCGCGGCGCAAGGTTCCGTGCGGTGGTGGCGGGCGCGGGCGTGCTGCTCCGTGCCATGCGTTTCAGCGCGAAGAACTTTGAGCTGGACGACGGCGAGTATCGCTTCGAGCCTAAGATGAAATATCGCGAGGTGTATTTCGCTCGTCATTACGATAATTGGTATCATCGCGCATCGGTCGATGAATTCATTCGTTATTTTGAGGATTTGATGCTTTGGGGCATGAACGCAGTTCATGATCCGATCGCCTATCCTATTGTTGATGCGTCAAAGGCGAAGGAATCGGATCGTGTTGCCTACCTTGCATCGTCCAAAGCGCTTGGAATTCGTGCCATTGAGCTGGATGTGGATCTTTCAGTACGTGGCGGCGGGAATAAGGGGCCGCGAAATCTCCCGTCAAAGTACCGTTCGCTTCACCATTATAAAGGGAAGGGGTCTACAGTGTTCAATGTTTGTCCTGCGCGTCCGGGAGCAATGGAATATCTTAAGAATCTCCATCGCGATGCATGTGAACAGCGTAAAGGCTTTGAATACACCGCCTGTCGGTACGGACCTTATGATGAAGGCGGGTGCCATTGCGGTGATTGCTATCCGTGGGGCGGCAATGGTTATGTGAAACTTATTGAGGAGATGCGTGACATCAATGAAAAGTACAAGCCGGGGCTCAAGCACATCGTCTCCACCTGGTTCTTCGACCGGGAAGACTGGAAACTGTTTTATGAATATCTCGAAAAGCAGGATTGGATCGACTACATCATGGTCGGTCACGCAGGCTCTCCTTCTGTCGGGGGGATCATCCCCAAGTACATTGTGGACAATCCGATTCCGAAGAACATTCCAGTCATAACCTTCCCGGAAATCAGCATGTACGGCCGCTTCCCGTGGGGTGGCACCGGCGCCAATCCGCTGCCGAAGAAGTTTGAGCAGCTTTGCCGCGCTCAGGAAAAGGTGGCGATGGGATTTTCGATGTACTCCGAAGGTATCTACGAGGATCTGAACAAGATCATCATCAACTCCTTGAGCGTCGATCCTTCGCGCACCACGGATTCGGTCCTTGCCGAATATGCCAACTGGGAGCTACCCGGCGCCGATACCGACGATTTCATCAGGTTGATCAGGATGCTTGAAGATATTTATCTGATGCGTATCAAGGGACGGCGAGGAATCACAGCGGTATCGGTGGCCGCCTATCTGAAGGACGCTCCCAAGGCGGAGCTTGACCGCCGCGCGGTGGTGGCGACGGACGCTTTAGATCTGGCCAATAAGATAAACGGCGATATTCTGCCGAGATGCCGAACCAATTGGCGTTGGCGGCAGATCTATCTGCGTACGGTGATCGATGCCGCCAACTACCGTACCCGTGACGTCCGCAATCCGGAATCCATGGCGGCGTACGGCGAACTCATTACCATGTATCATGCGGAACGTCAGGTGACGGAGCTGTATGAAGGTACATGGGGGGGATTCACTGCTCCCCCGATGATGGAGTCCGCCCGGATCCGCAAGGCGTGGTCTGAATATCTCGACGGGGAGGATAAAAAATGAGAATTGCGGTTCTCGCCGTCGCACTTTTGAGCGTGGGCGCTCACGGTGGGGTGTATACCGGGATTGAGACGGATGTTTCCGCATTGCCTAAGAAAAAAGCGTTCATAGGACGGTTGGTGCGTTCGCGGGTGTGGGATCGCATGATGCCGTCGACCTTCAACAAAAAGGCCGACCTGAAGGTCATGTTCGTCATCGATGAATCGCTTGGAGGGGAAAATGCGGCGGTCAAGGTCGCAAACGGCAGAGCAGAGGTGCGCGGAGCGAGATTTCGTGCGCTGGTGGCGGGCGCCGGAGTGATGATGCGTGCGATGCGCTTCAACGGGACGAGCTTCGAACTTGCAGACGGCGAATATCGCTTTTCCCCGGCGAAGCCTTTCCGGCAGGTTTATTTCGCCCGGCATTTTGAAAACTGGTACCATCGCGCATCGACCGAGCTCATCGTCCGGTATTTTGAGGATCTGATGCTCTGGGGAATGAACGCCCTCCACGATCCGATCGCCTATCCGGTATGCGAATCGCTGAAGGCCAATGATGTGGACAGGGCGTCGTTCCGCGCAACTTCCTTGGCGCTGAGCCGTCGCGCCGAGGAATTGGATGTCGATCTGACCGTCTCTGGCGGCTCGAATGCCGGTCCCAGGACCATGGATGCCAAATACCGCTCGCAGCACCACTATAAGGGCAAAGGCTCTACGCAGTACAATATCTGCCCCGAGCGGCCGGGCGCGCTTGATTATCTCGTCAAGCTCCGAACCGACCACAATCGCCAGTGCGAAGGGCTGAGAATCACCGGTTGCCGGTATATGCCGTATGACGAGGGCGGATGCCATTGCGACAAGTGTTATCCCTGGGGCGGCAACGGCTACATAAAACTCATCGAGAGATTCCGGGACGTCAACAAATCGCTGAACCCGAATCTTAAGCATATCGTCTCGACGTGGATGTTCGACCGCGAGGACTGGAAGAGGTTTTACGCCTATCTCGAAAAGCAGGATTGGATCGATTGCATAATGGCCGACTCCGGAAGCGATTTCCCGAAGTATCTCCGGGAAAATCCGCTTCCCAAGGATATTCCAGTCGTTACTTTCCCGGAAATCAGCATGTATGGCCGTTTCCCCTGGGGCGGAACGGGAGCCAATCCCCAGCCGGCGAGGTTTGAGCGCCTGTTCAGGCAGGCGGAAAAGATCGTTTCGGGATTTTCGCTTTATTCCGAGGGAATCTATGAAGATGTAAACAAGGTTGTGATCAACGCACTCTATGTCGACCCGGAACGCAGCGTGGACTCTATACTTTCCGAATATGCCAACTGGGAATTGCCGGGTTCCGATCCCGCCGATTTCATTTCATTTGTGAAGAAGCTCGAAAGCATCTATCAGATGCGGATAAAAGGGCGCAAGGGGATTGCAGGAGTGTCGGTGACGCTTTACCTGCGGGACGCTCCCGGTTCGGAAATATCGCGTCGTGCGGCGGTGGCCAAGGAGGCGTTTGAGCTGGCTAAGAAAATCGATGGCGGCATAATTCCGCGTTGCAGACGGAACTGGAGGTGGCGTCAGCTGTATTTGCGCGCACAGATAGACGAGTCGATATACCGCACACGCAACATCCGCAATCCAGATGCGGTACTTGCCTACGGGGAGCTGATAGACCTCTACAATGTGCATCGTCAGGTGACGGAACTGTACGAGAACAGATACGGCGGCGTCACTGCGCCGCCGATGATGGATCCCGGGCGGATCCGTCGTGAAGGGGCTGCATTTCTGAAAGAGAAGAAGATGAACAAGAAAAATATAAAGGACAAAACAAAATGAAAAACGCTTTGACTGTGTTTGTAGTCGTCGCCATCGGCGCACTTGCAGTTGCCGCCGAACCCAAAACCGTAAAAGCCGCGTGGTTTCGCAGAGATATCTCGTGCGATGTGGGAGCAACGCTTGCCGGTTACGGAAACAATGACGTTTCCGTCGGCAAGATCGACAATCTGGAGATAAACGGTCTTTGCGTGGATGACGGGCGCGACAAAGTGCTTATCATGTCCTTCGATCTGCTCGGACTTGACGGGGAATCCGTGAAGCGGTTCCGTTCGCTTGCGGCGGGTGCGTTAGGAATCAATGAGGCCAACGTGCTTGTCTCCTGCACTCATACGCACGGAGGACCGCACACGGGAATGTACAATAAATCTGCGAAACGCAGCACTTCCGGATATCAGTTCCCGGAAGACCCCAATCATCCCGATACGCGCTACCTCGCGTTTCTCGATAACTCCGTAGCGGATGCCGTGTGCGGTTTCGCGGCGAATCCCGGATGGAAGGATGTATACGTGGGATTCTATTCTTCGTATAGAGACGAGAACCGCAACCGCCGTTTCACTACCGCGGATAATTGCGCAAGTTTCATTGCACATCGGCGTACACTCCACAAAATCGCAACGGGTATTGCAGACAAGGAATTGGGTACCCTCGCGTTTTTCGATCCTGTGACCAGGGCGCCGCTTTTTGTAATGGGCAACTATGCCGCTCATCCGCTCGCGAGTCATGCGCCCGGCAACGGCGGTTTGCGCATTACGAGCGATTTCCCGGGATTCTACCGCAGATACATTGAAGAGGAGACCGGCGCAAAGGCGATGTTCGTGATGGGGGCCTGCGGTGATCTTGTTCCGAAAGGCGATGAACTGGGTATTAAGGCGGCGAAGCGCGTAGGGGAGAATCTTGCGGAAGGTTCGATTGCCGACATCATCGACATTCAGCGCAACATGCAGCGTTTCATGATGGATCGCCCGCGCGTGGGCGGGCGTATCGATAGGATCGATGCCAAGTTGAGCGCCCGCTGGCGCAAGTCGTATGAAAGCGACACCCTGCCGGTTGAAATCCAATGCGTATCTATCGGTGACGTGGCGTTTGTAGGAGTGCCCGGAGAATTCGCCAACGAGCTCGGTCTTGAAATCAAGTGGCACAGTCCTTACCGCCGCACGTTTATCGCCTATTGCGCCACCGACTATTTAGGATATTTCTCCACGGCGAATCAGGTCGCGGCCGGCGGCTACGAGCCGCAGCTTCAGAAGTTTCTCGCCCGTGAGACGCTGCGCATGGTGCGCTCTTCGCAAGATTCGCTATTCGCATTGCGCAGTTCGCTTTTTCCCGAAGATGACAAAGGCGAGGATTTTTATCCCGACAACCAGAGTCTGCCGCTCGTGAATCTTCCCGGCGGGATAAAGGCTTCGAAGCGGAGCAAGGTCAAATGATGCGTATATTGGTTATCGCCGCTACGCTTTCGTTTTTGTTGCAGGTCGCATTTGCAGATGCGATTCCGGACCGGCTTGAACGGGTGAAAGCGCTTTCCGACGAGGTGTTGACTGTCGGCAAGGTCGGGTTTCACGCAAAAGAGGATGCTCCAAGCAAGGATCCGCTTTGGATGTTCCGGGCGATGGATGAATCCTCCGAAGCCGCGCCGACGGGCGGTTTCGTCAGGGTCGATTTCACGCTTGCGCCGGAGAGCGGAAGTTTTATCCGCTGCCGGGCAGAGTTGCCGCTGCCGGAAAAATGGAACGGCACATTCTGGGGGCGCGGAAACAGCGGCTATGCCGGATCGATTCCGCGGTTGCGCGGATTTGCGGCAAACGGCGATGCGGCGGTGACGACGGATCTCGGCACCGGCCGGATCACCAATGGTGGACGGTCTGCGCCTGAACGTTGGACAGATGCGACACGGAAGGATTTTGATTGGCGCGCAACACATCTGATGACAGTATACGGCAAGCGGATCGTAAAGGCGTTTTACGGGGAATCGCCGCGCAGGAATTATTTCAACGGCGGTTCCACCGGAGGTAGGCAGGCTATGAGCGAGGCAATCCGGTTTCCTTCGGATTACGACGGCATCATCGCCAGCCTTCCCGATAACAATGCGCTGGCGGTGGAGATAGCGAGCTGGCATCTCTACCGCCAAACCCATGATGTTTCAGGACGGCTCTTGTTTTCCACCAATGAAATGCGGGTGGTTGCGGATGCGGCAGTTGAGTTCAAGCGTAAGACCGATCCCGTTCCATATGCCGGCAATGCGCTGGCGGACGCGCGTTTTTCGGAAGAGGAAATAGATGCGTATCTTCATCTGGCGGCAAAAAAATGCCCTTCGCTGAAAATAGGCGGCAAACTGGCGAGGCTTAAAGCGATTCACTCGCCGCTGACGCTCGGCGGGGAATGCGTGTTCAACGGATTTGCGCCCGGTTCATATCTCGTGCCCCGGATGAACAAAATGGGAATCGTCTATTTGCGGGCATATCTGCTGTCGCTCGGGATTGACGAATCAAAGTGGGGGCAGGTCGGTGAAAAGGAAATTCTGGGGTTTATACGTGAATATGCACCGACGTTCAACGCCTGCTCAGGCGATCTTTCGGCATTTCGCCGCCGTGGCGGGAAACTGATAATGACCGCCGGCTGGGAGGATCAGACGATTCCGCCCGGACTCATAGTGGATTACTACGAACGGGTGGTCGAGGCTGACGGGGGCTTGGATCGCACGCTTGAATATTTCCGTCTTTTCTGCGTGGCCGGCTGTGCGCACGGCGGCGGGAAGGGCAGTATCATAACCGGTGCGCCGGGCGGTGCGCAGGTACGCAGAAAACTGGCGGACTGGGTGGAAAAAGGCATTGCGCCCGATTCGCTGCCGTGCCGCTGGGCGGACAGAAAGACCGTGATTCCGGTTGCCGTATATCCGGGACTTTCCGTGCGGGATGAAAACGGCTGGAGTGTGCGCACGATGAAACGCGGGGCTGCGGCCCGTTTGGGAGAAGCGGTCTCGGCGACAAAAGTCTGGCCGCTTGAAGGAGAGACCATCACTTTGTCAAATGCCGTTTCATCGCTCGTCATGGAAACCTGCGGTGCCCGTATCGTCTCGTGGTTGAAAAACGGTTCGGAAATGCTGTGGATGCCTGAAACCCGACAGGGCGGCTGCTGGGAGCATGGCGGCATTCCGGTGTGCTGGCCGACACATGGCCGGAACCAAATAGGATATTCGTCAATCCACGGTACGGCATGGCCCTCGAATTTCAGGGTGCTTTCGAAAACCGAGAGCGCGGAAAAATCCGTAATTGAATTGGGTTGTGAATGGTCGCGGCTCTCGCTGGTCTATCGTATCGAACTTGACGAGAATCTGACCGTTGAAATGCGTACGGTGAATCATTCGTCCGAGCCGATGAAGGTTGTGTCCGCAATCCATCCTTATTTCAGGGTCGGTGACATATCGGCGGTCAAGGTGAACGGGCGCGGTTTTGACGGTCCGTTCGACAAGGGCTTTGCCTGTTCGCCCGGGGATGCGTATGTGATTGACGACAAATCGCTTGAGCGCAGGATATCGGTGTGTGCGGAAATGGCGAGACGGTTTGTGGTCTGGACGCCGTGGACGCAGCTTGAAGCGCCGGTGAAGGGAATTGTCGCACCGCTGGAAAAGGGGGAATACCGCAGTTTCATCGCGGTGGAACCGGTTTCTGGATCGTGGAAAGACGCATCCGCACTCAAGCCCGGCGGCTCTCACAGATACAGGGCCGTCATTCGGGCGTCAGAATGATTAAAAAAGGAAATGCATAAATGAAGACAGTAAAGAAAATCGTGTTGCTTGCGGCATTGGTATCTGCCGCCGTTATGCAGGCAGAGGCAAACAGGGCTGGTGAAATGCCAAAGCCTGTCAGTGTGCTCTATCTGGGCGATTCGCTTACGGACTATGATCGAGGATCCAATCATGTGGACAGACTTCAGGCGTCATTGGACAGGAAGTGGCCTGGGAAAGTGAGGATCCACAACTTTGCGGTCCGTGGAGACTATATCGAAAGAGTCATGGATCGTATGAATTCCAAAAGGGGTACTTCTGGCTTAAATCGCTACAAGGGCATTTGGGACAACCGATATGATTGGGCCTTTGTATCTCTCGGACATAACGACACTCGCACACGAAAGAACACAGGGTTCACTGTTCCCCATATGTCTGAGGCTCAGTTGCGCGATGGATTTTCCGCTCTGATTTCGCTTTTGAAGGCGAAAGGGGTCAAACGGATAATTCTCCTTTCCGCCGCAAGCTGCAACTTTGAGGCGATCAGGGAAAAAACAAAGAAGCGAATTGCCGCCATCAAGGCCGGAAAGGCAAAGGATAAACCCTTTGCCCAGTTTGGCGATCCCAAGTTGCTTGAAGCATACAATTCAATCATGAAGGAATTTGCCGCAAAAGACCTTTCGGTTGAATATCTTGACATATACACATCCATGACGGCTCATCCGGACAAGCCGTCCCTTTTTAGACCTGACGGCGTGCATCTCACTCAGAAGGGACATGAATATGTCGCTGAGGCGGAATTCGCATACATCACAAAGTAACCGCGAATTTCCAGTGATGTTTGCCCGCTTAGGCATAATTCTCTGTAACATCAGGAAAATGGGATGAACGGAATTCTTGCGACAATTGCAATGTCCTCGTTCTTTCTTGAAGTGACACCGGAGATTCGATCTTCCTACCAGTTGCTTGGCAAGATTCTTGAAGACCGACCCATGTAGGTCACGGACGTCAGTGTCGGCTATGATATGGGGAATTTCGGACGCTTTGGAATTCGCAATTGGGATGTAAGTTCACTCACTGACCGGTGAGCGGATGGCGTTCGGTTACATTGAACAGTATGGTGTGGTGAGAAGCGAGGCCAGACGCACGATCGGTAGGAATCCCTACAGATCGTGCACATAACGACTGGACGCGGGACGTTTGAGTGCGAGGTCGGAGATGTGTTCCGCGTCATTGACGCAGTGTATCCCGCCGTCCGCGCTGCGCACGGGAATGTAAATGGAGATAACCTGGAATTTTGTTAAGCCGTGGAGAAATGTAGATGGTGTAGAAATGGTCTACACTTACGTGGCATCAAAACGTTGCAGGGAAGTTATAGGCAAGAAGCTCGGGGGTGGCGGCCGCTTCGTGTTCCGTGAGTTTGTCGTGGGAAATGCTTACGATGTAGTTGCGGATCTTGATCTGCATATCGTCAATCTCCTTTCCCGTGCGCTCTATCGGGATCTCATCAGCGTAGCTATATCTGATGAGCGTGTTCAGGGTGGCGGATGCGATTGTCCAGGAAAGGTGCGTTATGCCCGATACAGCCCTCGTCGCAACTTGCAGGGAAGACCGGTGACCATGAACAGAAGCGGTTCGAGTGTCATGGTGTACCGGATGCATCCTTCGGGGATGATTCGCCCTCGCACAGTCATCTTGAACCTGATGTATGTTGCGGGCATCGACGACAGTCATTTAGGTCGCAAGTATCTGTGGCTCGGACGAAACTGGCATCAGCGAGAAACTTTAGAGGAGGTGTCCCGACGATTGGCAGTCCAACCCTCGAGTGATATCTTTCCCTTGAAACCCGCTTTCAGTTTTCCCGAACAAGAGTCAGGGATGTGGTAGGACATGCAAAAAAGAATATGATCAGTGAGCCTAGATTCGGCAGTTGAAACTTCAAAAAATACATTTCACCCTTGAAAACATTGTTCTAAATCGGTTTCCGGGTTTTCACCGAATGGGTGAAAGGCTAAAATGTCACATAGCCCGATGTTTCAATGGTGAATCGTTTATTTACATTGCCCAACTGCCGAATTTAGGGTGAACGTCTTGGCGAATAGAACGACTCGCAACACGCTGAGTGGCAGCAGACTGTTGAGACTATTGATGAGAATGGGCGAGTCTCCTATACCTCTACAGAGAACTTTTACAGCGAACTTTTCTCTCCTTAGGAAAGGAAAGTTGGATTAATATCCCACCCTCATCCGTTGAGAATCAGTCCGAATCATATTCTCATTGACTTCGCGAGGGGGATGTGGTATCTTTCCCGCCGCTATGGACAAAGCAGTGAAACGCCACATATTGAAGAAAAGGATCGTCCTCGCAAAGCGCTCGGAC
>SUVZ01000044.1 GCA_015061765.1 Lentisphaerota bacterium | reverse complement strand
ATCTTGAATGGATTTGCGGATATGCGAACGCATGCGGCGGGGTGTTCTGTGTCAGTCGTGTTGACGACTGCATGTCGGTCAAAGGTGGAAGGGACGTGCTGAAGTGAAAAATCCACTTTCACCCTACCAGGCCGTCTGCCGTCCGGAAATCGGTGCAGGCGCGTTCTTAATGGGCTTTCTCGTGCGGGCGTCGGCATCGGGCGAGGAGAAATCGATGGAAACTAAAGAGAAGCCAAAGAGGTGTCGGTTTGTGGTATAATCGAGGCCGTTGAAGGTTATTCCAAGGATAAAAAGGATTTGTGCATGGCAACATATGCTGAACAGCGTCTGGCGGTTTTAATTGACGCCGATAACATCAGCGCCGCGTTGGCCGGCGAAATTTTCAAGAAGGCGTACGCCATTGGAGCTCCGATTGCCCGCCGGGCATACGGTATGGTGAACTGCTTCAATTCCAACGGTGGATGGGTTAAGGCGCAGCGAGAATTCGGCGTCGTCGCACGGCCGCAGGTAAGCAACGTCTCAAAGAAAAACGTGGCCGACATTGCGCTGGTGATAGACGCGATGGAGTTCCTGTACCGGAGTCCGTGCGAGGGAATCTGCATCGTTTCAAGCGACAGCGATTTTTCCGCGCTCGCCTCAAAGATCCGCGAGGGAGGAAAGGCGGCATACGGTATGGGCGGGCCCAAGACCCCTGCGAGTTTTCGCAATGCATGTACAAAGTTCTTTGAACTTCATCCGGAAGGCGCGGGGGCTTCGACAGACAGCACCAAATCACTGGCGGCGCTTTGTCCGCGCTGTGGCGGCAAGTTGACGGTTGCATGGACAAAATCTAATGTCAAATGCCTTACATGTGCTTCATGCGGCGGCATGTCGTCCAAGATAGATGCGCTGAAAAATGTTGTAAGCAGGGAAAGCATGTCCGAAATGATTTCCGTAGCGCAGAAGCATGAACAGTCAGGATGCGTGTGTCCCATTTGCGGATCGTCGATGAGTCTGCTGAAAGTGTCGTCTGGCAAGAAGCACATTGATATCGACGTTTGTGCAAAGTGTCGTGCCATCTGGTACGACAAAGGCGAATTCGAGGCTTTGTCGCCACAAGACGGGGTGCTGCAGGCGACGGTTTCTGCCGGAAAAGCGTATCGGCGCGAGACCGTCATTGCCGTTTCGGCGGACTTGAGAAGCGGTCGTCTGAAGGCAGTTAACCTAAAGACGCTGAATGCTATGCTGCGTACGACTTATCATGTGCCGGCGCCAGACGTAGCGCCGATCATTGGTGCGCTGCAATCGCAGGGAACGATTAAAGTTGATGGCAAGACGGGTAAGATTGCCATTATGCAATTTAAGGGTTGATAAATACGCATTATGGCGACATTGTGTTGTCAATGAAGCCTTGACGGGTCCGGCCTGAAGGGGCTGGGCAATGATGAAGAGGATCCGTTGCCCATACTTTGAGCTGAACGTCCTCAAGCGCGCGGAATTGCGTGCGATGTCGTAACGCGGCTACGCTGCTAAAGAAGGTGTGAGTATGCAGCGAAGAACGTCAGAAGGTTCCGAAATATGCTATAATTGGCGACTGATTATGAAGAGTCCCTTATATTCGGAGATTGAGCGTGAAAAACAGCCTAAACACGTGGCCATCATCATGGATGGCAATGGTCGTTGGGCCGCTTTGCACGGAAAGATTCGTCTGGAGGGGCATCGCGCCGGCGCAAAAAAGGTGCTGGAGGTCATCGACTGGTGCATGGAGTCCGGTGTGGATTACCTTACGCTCTATGCATTCTCGACCGAGAACTGGAAGCGTTCGGCCGAGGAAGTCGATGGCTTGATGAAACTGATGGGGCTGCTTCTGCGCACCAAAGTGAGCCTTTTCGTCAAGAAGGATGTCCGGGTGAGGGTGATCGGACGCAAGAGCGATCTTCCGGAAGCGCTTCAGCGACAGATCGCGACTGCGGAGAAGCGTACGGCGGGTTGTTCCAGGCTGAATCTCCAGGTTGCGGTCTCGTATGGCGGGCGCGCGGAGATTGCCGACGCGGCCATGCGGTACGCGCAGGATGTGAGGGATGGAAAGATAGAGGCATACGTCGCTCCGGCAGATGAAATTTTCCGACGGTATCTTTATGCGCCGGACGTTCCAGACCCGGATCTGATAGTCCGTACGTCAGGCGAATTCCGCCTGTCGAATTTCCTGCTCTGGGAAAGCGCCTACGCCGAGTTCTGGATGACCGATGTCCTTTGGCCTGATTTCGGCAGGGATGATTTCACCGCCGCACTTGAAGCCTTTGCAGGACGCGACCGCCGCATGGGGGGAAGGAAGACATGACGCTCGAGGAAGTGAAATCTTTGTCCGAGGCGCAGTTGCCGGAACTTGCGGAAAGCGTCCGCAGGAAGATCATTGATTCGGTGGCGGCGAACGGCGGACACCTGGCGGCGTCACTGGGCACGGTGGAGCTTACGATCGCGCTTCTCCGTACGTTCAATCCTCCGGAAGACAAGGTGCTGTGGGATGTCGGCCATCAGGCCTACGCATGGAAGATACTCACAGGCCGTGGCGATGGCTTTGGCGCATTGCGCAGGCATAAAGGGGTATCGGGATTCCCCAACCCCGCCGAATCTCCGTATGACGCGTTCATTGCCGGGCATGCCGGATCAGCGCTTGCGGCGGCGACCGGCATGGCGGCGGCGCGTGACAGGATCGGTGGTGGACACGTTGTTGCGGTGATAGGAGACGCCTCGCTGACGAACGGCGAATCGCTCGAGGCCCTCAACAATTGCGCGTCGCTCGCAGAGCGTCTCATCGTGGTCGTGAATGACAATGCGATGGCGATATCCAAGAACGTCGGTGGCGTGGCGCGCATGCTGGGACGGATACTTTCAGACGTGCGCTACAATCGAGTAAAGGCGGCGGCGGAGCGAATGGGACACAGGATGAGGCTCACGTTCCTGCGTTCCGTCTACCACCATCTCGAACAGATAGTGAAGTCGTTCTGGCTAAAGAACTCGCTGTTCGAAACGCTTGGATTGCGCTATGTAGGACCTGTCGACGGACACGATCTGAAGTCCTTGACCTCGGCGCTCATGGTGGCGAAGGAGGACAAGCGTCCGGTGCTGCTGCATGTCGTGACCACAAAGGGGAAGGGTTTCGCTCCGGCAGAGCTCAATCCGACCGTTTGGCATGCAGTGGGGCCGTTTGACATAAAGTCCGCCCTTGCCGGCGAACAGACAGAACCCAAGGGACGGAAGTCGTGGAGCGAAGTGTTTGGCGATGCGCTCATCGAAGCGGCGCGCAAAGACGACAAGGTGTGTGCGGTTGTCGCCGCGATGAAGGACGGTACGGGACTCGCGAGATTTGCAAGAGAGTTCCCGAGGCGTTTCTTTGATGTTGGGATATGCGAGGAGATGGCGGTCACGTTCGCCGCAGGGCTGGCAAAGTCCGGGATGAAGCCCGTTGTTGCGCTGTATTCCACGTTTCTTCAGCGTTCGATAGACCAGATTCAGCATGACGTGTGTCTGCAGGGGCTTCCTGTCGTGTTTGCAATCGACCGTGCCGGATGCGTCGGAGCAGATGGCTTTACGCACCATGGCATGTACGACATTCCGTTGCTCAAACCGCTTACGGGCATGGCGATTAAGGCTCCCGCCTGTGCGGAGGGACTGAAGGAATCGCTCGATTCTGCGCTGGCGTCCGGCGGGCCTGTCGCGATCCGCTATCCGAGAGGCGCAGCTCCGTCGCGAGCGGATGTTTCGGCGGGCTCGGACGACGGCGCTCCGTGCTCCGTGCGTCTGCTTGCCGTAGGCGATCAGGTGCGGAAGGCCCGCAAAGTGAGGGAACTGCTCGCCTCAGACGGGATTGACGCAAAGGTGGTGCCTGTTGTGAGCGTGAAGCCTTTGCCTGAAAAGGTTGAAGGCGCGAAGCTGACGGTTTCGTTGGAGAACGGAGTCGTATGCGGTGGTTTTGGAGAGGGTATAGGCGCCGATCTGCGGTTCGGATGGCCGGATGCGGCGGTGTGCCATGGAACTGTGGATGAACTTGAGCGTGAGCATGGTTTTGACGCTGAATCTGTTGCGCAGGCGATACGGCGGCGGTTGGCGGACAGTTAGGGTAAACAGGAGACGGTATGGCTAGACAATACGGAGTTGCGGGCGAATGGGCGAGAGTGAGAGGAACGGTCCTCTCACTCTGGCCGCTGTTCCTTTCGTTTGTGATGATGGGGGCTTTTCTTGCTTCGCTGATTTTGGGGTCGCATCCGTGGCTTTTTGGCGCCATGTTCGTTGCATCGCTGATTGCGCTGACCGTCTACTGGAAGAAGGGGCTTCGCCGTGTGGAGAGTTTCTTCCGTGGCGCAAGGGGCGAGGAGCGAGTCGCGAACATCCTTGCGTCACTGCCGGACGACTATCATGTGTTCAATGATTTCGAGGCGGGAAGCGAGCATGTGGACCATGTCGTCGCCGGACCAGCCGGCGTGTTTTCAATCGAGACGAAATGGTGGCAGGGGACCGTGGAGATTGTGGAAGGGCATGTTCTGGTGAATGGCACTCTGCCGTCGCGGGATCCGGTGGCGCAGACCCAGCGCGAGGCGGACAGGGTCCGCATGACTATGAAGAAAATCGGGTTCGACGTCACGGTCGTGCCGGTTGTGTGCTTTGCGTCCGATACGTTTGCCGCCGGGATTGCGCAGTGCGGTCCGGTGAAGGTACTCAATGCGAATGCCATAAACGAATGGTTCGCGACTCAACCCTGCGTTCTGTCTCCTAACGAGCTGTCAAGGCTTGTGCAGTTGATAGAGACGAGGAAATAGACCTGAAATGAGGAGAGATTACGTGAAAAAAATGTTTCTGACTACGCTTGCGGCGGTTCTTTGCGCTACGGTCATGGCGCAGACGAAAGCCCCGGCGGAACTGAAGCCCCTGCCGTATTACGGGAAGGTGGCGCAGGAGGTTGTGAAGCGCCTTGAACGCAAGCATGTGCTTCGTCGCCAGTTCGACGATGAAATGAGTCGGCGCGCGTGGACCAATCTCGTATCCAGTTACGATTTCAGCCGAATGGTGTTTCTGAAGTCCGACATAGACGGGTTCTCGACCATGGAGCGCGGCATTGACGATGCTGTGGCAAGGGGCGATGTGTCATTCGTGTATGACATGCACAAGGTGTTTCTTAAGCGCATTGCGGACCGCGTGAACTACGTGACGAATCTTCTGCTCACCACGGAGTTCGATTTTTCGGTGGATGAGGACTATACCTGGAAGCGCAAGGACGCCGAATGGCCGGAGACGGTTGCGGAACAGGATGAGCTGTGGCGCAAGCGCATAAAGAACGAGATGCTTTCAATCGTCCTTGGCCGCCAGTTGGACAAGGAAGAGGCGGACAGGGAAGAGGCCGAGAAGGCGAAGAGGCCAAAGACCGAGGAGCCAAAGGGAAAGGCTGAGGACAGGAAGGATGACGAGGACGACTTCAAGGAGCCGGAGCTGACTCCGAGGGACAATCTCCTCAAACGCTACCGCCAGTACGTCCAGGTGCTGACTGAGCCGGACGAGGAGATGGTTTTTCAGCGTTACATGAGCGCGATATGCCAGGCGTACGATCCGCATTCCGATTACATGACGCCGACACGCAAGGAGGATTTCGACATGGACATGTCGCTTTCGCTCTGCGGTGTCGGGGCTGTGCTTTCGATGGATGACGGTGCGCTCAAGATTGTGGAGGTCATGAAGGGTGGCCCTGTGGACCGCGACAAGCGCATAAAGCGTGGCGACAAGATCGTGGGCGTCGGTCAGGGCGACGGTCCCATCGAGGACGTGATGTACAAGCCGATGCGCAAGTCCATAAAGAAGATCCGCGGGCCCAAGGGGACCAAGGTTGTCCTTGAGATCATTCCTCGCAGCGATCCGTCCGGCGCGACGCGCAAGCGGATCGCAATCATCCGCGATGAGATCAAGCTGGAGGAGCAGGCCGCCACGGGACGCGTCGAGAAGGTTGTGATGAACGGCGTGACGAACAGGTTCGGATACGTGAAGCTTCCGAGTTTCTACCGTACGTTCGACAAGCAGCCGGACGATCCGTCCTTCCGTTCGTGCTCGTTCGATGTGGCTAAGCATGTCGCGCATTTCAACGCCATCGATTCCGACGGCATGATCCTCGATTTGCGCGGCAACGGCGGCGGTGCGCTTCCGGAGGCGGTGTTCCTTGCTCAGCTCTTCCTGTGGCCGTCCTACCGCGGCAATCCGATTCCCGTCGTGCTGATACGCGATCCGCGCGGGATCCAGGCTCTGCCCGTGTTTGCCGATCAGCCATGCTTCGCCTACCGCAAGCCGCTCATCGTGCTTACCGACCGCGCATCGGCATCGGCGTCCGAGATCGTCGCCGGCGTCCTCAAGGATACGGGACGCGCGCTCGTGATCGGTGACCATTCAACCCATGGGAAGGGGACTGTGCAGGAGGTCATATCGCGGATCGGACCGGAGAAATACGGATCGGTCAAGGTCACGACATCCCGCTTCTACCGGATCAACGGCAGCTCCACACAGAGCAGGGGCGTTGATGCGGACATTAACCTGCCCAGTTTCCTTGAGGAACTGGACATCGGTGAGGACAAACTCCCCAACGCTCTTCCGTGGACGCGTGTCGGCGGTGCCCCGCATCCGCAGATATGGAACCTAAACGGGTATGTCGGTGCGCTCAAGGCCATTTCCGATGAGCGTCTGAAGGCAAATCCCAAGTATCAGGCCCACATGAAACTGGTGAAGCTCTTCCGCGAGAACTCCGAGTCAAAGATGGTCTCTCTCGAACGCAACAAGCGTCTAGCCCAGATGCGGGAGGAGCGCGAAATGCGCAAGGCCGAAGATGCCGCCGAGTTCGGAGACGAGGAGTTTGCAGACGAGGGACTGCCCAGTAAGGACAAGGATGCGAAGAAGGACGATGTCGTGTTGACTGAGGCTTTGAATATCCTAGCGGACCTCGTCAAGCTCACCGGCGGCAATGAAACTCCCGACACGCCCGATGTTTCTACTTCGGCGTTCTGGTCGATCTTTGGAGGTCAGCAGTGAATAAGATCCGTTTTACCAAGATGCATGGGGCCGGAAACGACTTTGTGCTGATTGACGACCGTGACGAGACTTTCCCGGAGCGTGGAAGCCTTATAGCCGCAATGGCGGCGGATCGCACGGGGATTGGGTGCGAAGGTGTGATTCTTGTGCGTAGGTCCCAGAGGGCGGACTTTCGCATGGCGTTCTACAATCCAGACGGTACTGAGGCAGAGTTGTGCGGGAATGGGTCTAGATGCGTGGCGGCGTTTGCGAAGCGCATAGGGGCGGTAAAGTCCAACTGCATGACATTTGAGACTGGCGCGGGTCTGGTGGATGCGGAAATAGTTGACGATGGTCTTGTGAAAGTGTGGATGCCAGAGCCCAAATGCCGCAGATATGGATGTGCAGCGGTATGTGGCGAGGACGGCTCCATGTCGGTGACGGGCGATTATCTGGTTGTCGGTGTGCCTCATTTCATCGTCCCCGTGGCGAATGTCACGAAGGTAGATGTGGCAAGGTCCGGACGGGCACTTAGGCTTTCGTCCGAGTTTGCCCCGAATGGAACAAACGTGGACTTCGTCCAATACATCCCTCCGTCAAAGGCGTTGATACGCACGTATGAACGTGGCGTTGAGGCGGAGTCTGGTGCATGCGGAACCGGAGCCGTCGCGACGGCCGTTGCCGGAGTAGAGGCGCACGGAATGTCTCTGCCGATGCATATCCGGTCTTCGCAAGGTTATGATCTTGTGGTTGACGGCGACTATCGTCAGTCGCAAGGAACCGGCTTTACCCTCACAGGACCGGTTCGTGTCGTCTTTGAAGGAGAGTTGGATGTCGATCTTCTCGCAGTCGAGCCTCTGAATTAGGATTGCAGCATCGCTTGATCCGCTTGATCGCCTTTTGCTCATGGGGTGCATATGAAAACGGCATTGCTGCATTACTGGCTCACGAATATGCGCGGTGGCGAGAAGGTGCTTGCCGCGCTGGGCGACATGTTGCCTGATGCGGATGTTTTCACGCATGCCTATGTTCCAAGTGCATTCGGGGAAGTTTCGCCGCATCATCTTTGGGGTCATTCTGTGCGGGAGTCGCTTGTCGCGCGGTTGCCGCTCGGGCGACGTCATCCGCAGGTTTATCTGCCGCTCATGCCGACCGCGACGCGTGCGCTGAACCTTGAAGGCTACGACTTGATCCTCTCCAGCGAATCGGGGCCGGTCAAAGGCGTCAGAAAGCCGGTCGGTGCGCGTCACATATGCTATTGTCACACCCCCATGCGCTATCTGTGGGATATGCATGACGAGTACTACCGCACCGCTGGTCTTGGAGGCAAGATCTCAATGAAGGTGTTTACGGGGTATCTACGGCGCGAAGACATGAAAAGCGCCGAATCCGTGGATCGATTCATCGCGAACTCCGCATTTGTGGCCGAGCGCATCAAACGCATATACGGTCGTGAATCAATGGTGGTACATCCTCCTGTCGACGTGGATTTTTTCGGCGAGGATGCGTTCGTTCCGCTTCCTTCAGGCATTGAACCCGGATCATATTATCTATATGCCGGCGAACTCCGTGATTATAAACGCCCCGATCTTGCTGTGGAGGCCTGTCTGCGGATGGGGCGGAAGCTTGTTGTCGTCGGGAATGGCAAGATGCGTGAAAGACTGGAGCGGAGAGTAGGCGGATGCGGCGACGTGATGTTTCTTGGCCGTGTGTCGGATGATGGATTGAGGAGGATGTTTTCCTGTGCTCGTGCGCTTCTCTTCCCGGGAGTGGAGGATTTCGGCATTATTCCTGTGGAGGCGCAGGCGTCAGGCCTGCCGGTGATCGCCCGCGGAGAGGGAGGAGCCCTTGAAACGATTGACTATGGCTCCACCGGACTTTTCTTTTCCGAAGGGTCGATTCAATCACTCTGCTCGGCTATCGAGTGTTTTGAAGCGCGCACCTGGTCGTCTGACCTTTGCAGGAAAAACGCGGCCCGCTTTTCCATCGGGGAGTTCAAAACGAAGATGTCGTTGGTATTAGGACGTTAGACGGTGGATTTTCTGGTCTGTCGCCGGAATTGCGTCCTAATCGGCGAAGAGAGCATTGAGGCAAGAATATTCGGTTAATCAAGTGCTTTGTGGTATAATCGCGGGCAATGGCAAAACATTTTCTTCATCTTGGTTTTCTGCTCGCCGTTGGCGCCCTTGCGCTGAAGGCGGCGTTCATGCCGCCCAGAATGCAGGTGTCGCTCAAGCCTGGCGAAAGTGCGGCGCTTGACGGTGGAGTGATGGTGCTGAAGGGATTTGAGGTGCCGAAGTATTCCGACGGCAGGCCTCGACAATACATAAGCGATGTGCATGTGATATCGGGAATGGACAGCCGGAATCGCAAGCCCGAGGCGGTTCACGCCAAAATATCAGTAAACCATCCGCTGCGGTGGAACGGCTGGTGGCTGTACCAGAACTCTTACGATGCCGTCCATGAATCCTACACGGTGATAGAGGCGGTCCGCGATCCATTCCTCCCGATGGCCTCCCTTGCCGGGATGTTTCTTCTTCTTGGATCGGCTATGATGTGCAGGGGTTGCTTTGTGAGTGGTTTCGGAAAGAGGGTTGGAATGGAGGGAGGTCGGCCTTCCTCTGTCGCGTTGATGGTTGGGTTCGCCAGGTTCGCCGCCGCCATGGCGGTCGTGACACTTCCTTTGTGGATAGCGGGTCGCGTTCTTCTGGTCAAGGAATTGGTCCCAGCCCTGCAGAGCCCGCTTTTGGTGCCGCATGTAGGAGCGTATATCATATCCTATGCGATACTGATTTTTGCGGCGTTTGGCATAGGGGTGCGCCTTGTCCCTTTGGGTTTCTTTCTCATGACGCTTGCTCTTGTCCTTGGTGCGCTATGGGGCAAGATATGCTGGGGCGACTGGTGGCAGTACGATCCCAAGGAGATGTGGTCGCTTGCGACATGGCTCACATTCGCCGCATATTTCCATTTCCGCAAAAGTGCGGTCATGTCCAGATGGATGCTGCGTTTCGGTGCGGTGATGATAATCCTCACGCTTACGTGGGTGAACTTTTCCAGAATATTCAAAGGGCTTCATTCATATGTATAGATTTCAACACAGCGTCTTTCATGTGCCATGGTTCGGGACGTATGCCGTGCTTTCGCTTTGTGCGGCGGTAGCTTTGTCGCCGCTTGCGTCCGAGGCGGCGACAAAGCGGAATCCCGTGAAGCGGATCCAGAAGGCAAAACACCCTCCAAAGAAGGCTGTGACGAAACGTTACGCGCGGGGAAGGGCCGTATCATCGTCGGTCAGCCCCTACCGCAGGGATCCGTATGTGGGGGCGCTTGCCATGGATGCGAATACGGGGCGCATACTTTTTGCAGATGGCGCCGATGTCATTGCGCGTCCGGCAAGCGTTACGAAGTTGATGACAGCGCTTCTTGTTCTGGAAGACGTGAAGGCGGGTCGCTACGGTCTTGATTCCATGGTGTCTGCAGGGCCTATGGCGTTGCGGATGGAACCGAGCATAATAGGATTCCATGATCTCAAAACCAGAAAACCGGTCGCGTGGTCTGTGGATACACTCCTCTATGCACTGATGATCCGCAGCGCGAACGATGCTGCAGTCGCTCTTGCCGAACATTCATCGGGGAGCATGGATGGGTTTGTGGCAAGGATGAATGCGAAAGCGAAATCCCTCGGCATGGAAAAAACGGTCTATCACAATCCGAACGGTCTGCCGCCGAACTCCGGCCGGCGCTATCCGTGGAAGTCATTCAACACCACGACCTGCTACGATCAGGCGAAGCTGGCTCGTGAGATACTGGAGAAGCATCCGGAGCTTCTCAGATACACTTCGCGAAAGACATGGACGATGCCGAACGGCCAGAACATCATAAACCACAATAACGTCATGCGGATGGACAAGTGGAAGATCGTCAATCCGGATGGCACGGAGGCTGTGGACGGGCTCAAGACCGGCTACATCCATGCGGGCGGAAGTTCGGTTGTCTTGACCGGCCGACGCAATGGACGCAGGGCGATTGTGATCGTGCTTGGATCCGCATCTGCCCAGTTGAGGGATTCCAACGCCCGCAATCTCATGGAAGATGCACTGTCGTCCCTGTAGTGCAAGCGGATGAAATGTCTGCACCATGCTGAAGTCAATCTTGATATTCGCCGTACTCGCGGGTAGCTGGAATCTGAAATGGTTTCCTTCCGGCCGCGCCGAGCATAGGGCTTCGCGCCGAGTGGAGGCGGCGAACATCGCCGATGCGGCGGATGTGATACGCGCCAATCTGAAGGGGGCGGGCAGAGTCATGTTCCTGCAGGAGATGCGTGATGCCCAGGCGTGCTCGAATCTTGTGACGGCTATCGGCGACACCAACCTGAAGGTCGCCGTAGCCAGCGCGTTCCGGGATTTCCGCGACAACCGTCTGCAGTGGCAGCAGCTTGGCATTCTGACCGACATGCCTGTGATAGAGGCGGAATGGAAGTATTCCAAGAGATCGGAAGGACTGTTTGTACCGCGAGGCTACGCCTACGCGCTTCTGGATGGAGGTAAGGATGGGCGGATCGCATGCTTCTGCGTTCACCTGAAAAGCAACTATGGTGCACGGAAGCAGGAGAAGAGGCTGGAGAATATGCAGAAGCGAGATGCGGGGATTCGTCAGGTGCTTGCGGCGGCGAAGCGCTGCAATGCGGACAGGATTCTGATCGCCGGGGATTTCAATTCCGACAGGTTCCAGAAAGCGTTTAGGAACGAACGGATATTCCAGACGTTGGAGGCGGCGGGGTTCAAGGATGGCTGGGACGGAGCAGCCCCATCCGAACGCGGTACGCATCCTGGAAATACGCGTTATCCTGATTCGACGCTGGATTATGTGTTCTACAAAGGGTTTTCGCAGTGTCAGTCCCGTTTCCTGGCACCTGAGGCGCCGGTCTCGGACCACCGCATGCTAGTGATGTGTTTCTGACCGATTGACGGTTCGGTAATGTGGTGGTCTCCAGACGGATCGCCGTCTGGAGATAGTGGGTTGCGACAGAATGCGGTCATTGCTTTGGGTAAAGCTTGAACGTATCGAATATGGCAGGGGCGTCACCGCCGGCTCTGCCGGCGGACAGCATTGCGGATGTTGCGCCATCCGGAACCCTCACCGTTGCCTTCTTGCTCTTCTTGACGGTCCATCGCTCCTCCCACAGGACCTTGCCGGTCGCATCCCTGAACGTGAGCTGAAGCTGAGCTGCCGGCGAGCCTTTTGCGAGTTTTGTCTCTATCCTAACCTTCCCGGCGGAAGACGGCAACGGGAGGCTCTGCGAACGATCTACCTTGGCGATTGCGACGACTTCTGTCACCTTCTTCTCGACGACTCTCGTGACATTGTTTGTGAATACCTCAGTCACGGTCTCAATGCGTTCATCAGGCGCAAGCATCCAGGCCGCAGCTCCGGCCGCCATCGCAGCTGCGCATATGATCGCCGCGATGGTGCGCTTCTTCATGCGTTTAGGGTTGCGGCCCGTCTGCATGACAGATCTTACTGTGAATGGGAGATGCCTAAACGTGACCGTCTTTTCGGCGTCGTCGTACAGCACGTACGTCGATTCGCAGACGCTGCCGTCTGTGCGAGGATAGCCGACGCTGCCGGGATTCACGATGTAGCGCTTGCCCTCTTCGAGGGTGAAATCGGTCGGCGGCAGGGAATAGACCCGGCCGCTTGCCCCTGTGAGGAAGATGCCAGGCACATGTGAATGCCCCACGAACATCAGCTGCGTCCCCGTCGCCGCAAAATTTGCCGCGGCCTCGCTTTCCTCTGATACGTATTCGAACGTTTCCGGGGATGTGAAGTCTCCATGGGCGCAGCAGAATGACCTGCTCCTATATGTGTACGGAAGGTTTTTCAGCCAGGCGAGGTTCTCTTCGGAGAGCGCTTCCCTGTGGCGAGACACGGCATCCGCCGCGAGGTCTATGAAGTCAGATGCGTCGAGCCTGCCGGACACGGCGTCGTCATGGTTTCCGGCGAGTGTCAAGGCGGCGCGGGTACGGATTGTGGTTGCGACAGATTCGGGTTCGGGACCGTAGCCCACTACGTCGCCAAGGCAGAGTATTTTTCTTGCTCCGCGGCGACATGCGTCTTCCAGCACGGCTGAAAGCGCAATAGCATTCGCATGAATGTCGGATATGATCGCGTAAACCATCGCCGCAGATTATATCATATTCGAGATTGGTCCGTCTTGCGATACGTGGTCCGAAGGACTCACGGAAAGTCGCGATGAATTTACGTTTTGAATTGGAGCCGTCAAAATGGTAATATACCAGGCCGTTGAAACTATTGACGGCACGGGCCTCCAATAGACGAACCGACAACGAAAACCGGGAAAGGAAAAGAAATGAAACTCATAAAACTTATCTCCGCTGCTGTATTGACGGCGATGCTCGCCGGGTGCTGTTCTATCGGGTGTAGCTGCCCTTGCTCAGATTCCGAGCAGTTCAACATTTCCGTGTTTGCGCACTTCATAAAGAACACGGCAAGGCAGCAGAACATATCTCTCACCGAGGCTGCGAACAGGCTCTATGATCTTGGCGTGCGAGGCTTCGACATAGGTCCAGATGACAAGGCTCTTCCTGAGCTGGCGGCCTCGAAGCTCAAGCCGATCAATTTCTACTTCTTTCCCAGGATGTTTGGCCCCGATAACGGTGCGGCGGACTGCAAGCGCTGCCTTGATCAGGCTGAGAAGTACGGCGTGCCGCGCGTAATGGTGGTGCCATCGCATTTCACCAAGGGTGGTGACGAGGCGGCGGAGTTCGCAAAGGACCTCAGCTCGATGAAAATGTTTGTGGCAGAGGCGAAAAAGCGCGGAATCACAATCACTGTGGAGGATTTCGGAGGTCCAATGAACCCCGGTTCGCACATGAAGTACCTCAAGCGATTCCTTGATGAAATACCCGAACTCAAGTTTGCGCTCGATTCCGGCAATCTCTACTACGCTGGACGGGGTGAGGACATTCTTGAGATGATGGAATACGCAAAGGACCGCATCGCACATGTGCATCTCAAGGATCAGACGCATGAAAATAACCGCAAGTACGCAACGCTTGGCCTTGGCGCAGTTCCGAACGAAAAGATTGTAAAGACGGTCGCCGCACGGGGGTATGACGGTTGGTATACGCTTGAGAATACGGTTGGCGATGCCTATACCGACACGATTCGTCAGGTCGCGGTCCTCAAATACTGGCTAAAGCAGGCGAAGCGGGACTGACGCATCACTTTGTGGCCGGTTGCCATGCCGTACTCGCCAGGGTATCTCGGCAAACGGTGGGTTGGTGTGAATATCCTTAAGGCTGATTGTGCGCAAAAAGGGCGGAAATGTACAACTCGCTTGATTTGAAGTGTGAAAGTTGATATACTACGCGCAATTTTCTTTTGGGAAACAAGGAGGTAAAGGTGAATCCGATTCAGACGGTGATCGACTTGCAGGATGTCGATGGGCGTATCCGTGAACTCGAGCGCGAGGCCAAGGATCTTCCTCGTCGCAAAGCACAGGAATCGGCACGTTTGATGGGCGTAAACGCCAGTCTTGATATTGCCAAGAATCAGTTGGCGGTTGTGCAGCAGAGGGTCAAGGATGCTGAGGCTGAATCGGCGGCGGCGAAAGATCGTGTGCGTGAGTTGAAGATTCTTCAGGCGTCCGCATCCTCCAACAAGGAATACCAGCAGTTGGCGATGGCCATAGAGGGTCTTGAGCACGAGGCTGACGAGGCAGAGGCCCGTGCCTATGCGATGATGGATGAATATCCACGCCTTGAGCGAGCCGTCAAGGAGGCCGAGGAGACTGCCAGCGGCGAGGCGGGCGGTGTGGATGATTTCTGCAGGGAGATTGATGTGCGCATCGCAGAGGTGAAGGCTGAGCTTGATCAGCTTTCCGCCGAGCGCGCCGAGAAGGCAAAGCTCGTCAATCCTCGCACGCTTCTCTACTATGAGCGTCTGCGTACGAGGCGTTGGCCTGTTGCGGTACAGCTCAGTTCAGAATCCGTGTGTGAAGGGTGCCATCTCACGGTTCCCCCGTCCACGGAGCAGATGGTCGAGCACAAGATGGAGCTTGTCGCCTGCACGAATTGCGGTCGCATGCTCTACAGAGATCTTTGATTTTCGGCGGTTC
>SUVZ01000555.1 GCA_015061765.1 Lentisphaerota bacterium | reverse complement strand
CAAGATCGTCGGCGACATAAAGAAGGGCGAGACGTTCTTCATCAACGGCGGCGAAGGCGGACTCGGCGTTGCGACGATCCAGCTCGCGAAGCATGTCTTCGGCGCAAAAGTCGTTGCGCAGGTCGCCTCCGACGAAAACGGCGAATTCTGCAAAGGTGTCGGCGCGGATGTCGTCAACAACCGCTTCAAGGACGACCTTGTGAAGACGCTTGCCGAGAATCCGCCGAATGTCGCAATCGACCCTGTGGGCGGGCCGCTGATGGGCAAGTGCATCGCGACCATGCCGTATCGCGGAAGGTGGATATCACTCGCGTCGATGGCCGGACCCGAGACGACGCTCGACGTCAATCTGCTTTGGCGCAAGAACCTGCGCGTCATCGGCTCGACCCTTCGTAGCCGCACACCGGAGGAGAAGGCGCAGATTCTCGCGGGGCTTGTCCGTGACGTGTATCCGGCGTTCGAGGCGCGTGCGTTCGCGCCGTTCGTCCACAAGGTGATGCCGATAACCGAGGCGACCGAAGCCCACGCGATCCTCGAGCGCGGCGAAAACCGCGGCAAGGTGGTGTTGACGGTTTGACATGAAAGGCCGCTGGTTTTGTCAGGGGGGACACACTCTTCAAACGGCCTCGCTTGGAGGTTCTGATACGTTTCCTAAAAAAGATAGTATACTTCCGATTTAAGATAGTGCATGATTTGCGGGAATGTGTTATCATGCACTTGTGAAACATGCGGAGAAAAGGAGGATCATGGCCATCAAGCACATAAATGCGGCTGTGTTCGCGGCAATTGCGATAGTTGCCGGCGGCCGGACTCCAGAGCCGCCGGCCGAATGGGACGACAGACTCCCCGATCCGGCGACGCTGAAGATAAACGAAGGGCGGAAGATAAAGTTCGCATATCCTCTGCCGCGTATGAAGTGCGGCGACGTCCGTTGCGGAACATACAACAATATGGAGTTGTCGCTGCCAGGTGTATTGACGACATCCGACTGTCGTCTCGGCATGTTTCTCCAAAAGCTGCGCGAAACGATAATGGCAAACCGTCGGCTTGTCTTTGTCGACGGCAAGGTTCTGATGTGCAACCTCAACTGGATTCGCGACCATGTGCAGATAATGAAGGGATGGAAGCACTGGGAGTATGAGCCGCTGTCGTTTCTACAGCTGATAATCGACACTCAACGCAAGGACGGGCAGTATTTCGAACTCCTGAAGCAGATGGACGACTTCCACTGGGATATGGTCGGGCCCGAGTCTTACCGCCTGTTCCCGGAGGACAACATGTCTCTCGTCAGGCTGGAACTCGAGGCCGACATCGAGTATCTCGTCGTTGAGGGCGCTTGGCAGTACTATCGCATGACCGGCGACGACAAGTGGCTTGCATCAGTCCTGCCCGCGCTGGAGAAGGGCATCGACTACCAGACGAGCGACCCGATGCGTTGGGAGAAGTCTCTCGGTCTCTGCATTCGTCCGTACACCATCGACACATGGGATTTCACGAACGATCCGGCAAGTGGGGGTGACCGCCGAATCGTCGGGAAACCGCTTTGCGCGATGCATGGCGACAATACGGGCGTCTATCAGGCGATGAAGCAGCTTGCGTGGATGAACCGGCGTCTTTGCAACGAGGCGAAAGCTGCGGAATGGGACGCGCGCGCCGCGACGCTACGCGAAAACATCATGAAGCATCTCTGGAACGGACGTTTCTTCGTCCATCAGCTGCCTGTGCGCGGCGCGAAACCGCTGGATTCAAACGAGGCGAACCGTCTTTCGATTTCCGATGCCTATGCGCTCAATCGCGGCATCTTGACTGGCGACGAGTGCCGCGCCGTCATCGACGCATTCATCGAACGCGGCCGGATAGCGGGAACATTCTCCGAGTTCTTCACGATAGACCCCGCCTACGAGCCTTTCTTCAACCGGTATAAGCCGGGCGAGTACGTCAACGGCGCAATCTCGCCGTTCACGGCGGGCGAGCTTGCCAAGGGTGCGTTCCGCAACGGGCGCGAGAAATACGGCTGGGACATCATTGCGCGATGGATGCGCAAAGTGGAAAAGGACAAGGATATCTATTTTCTTTATGATCGGAAGATGGGCGGTCCCATATCTGCAGACGCTGGACCGAGCGCTTGGGGCGCGGCGGCGCTTCTCGATGCGATCGAAGAGGGACTTGCCGGGATCGTCGACGCCGGAACAGGCTACGATGTCATCGAGTTTTCGCCGCGCTGGTGCGTGACGCCCTACACGGAGCTTCGGTACGTGACGGGGTACGAGGTGTCCAAGAAGTATGTCGATGTCCGCTACATCGTCCGTCCTTGGGGTCTCAGATGCAACGTCAAGAGCCCGGCGAAGAAGATCGCCGCGCACATTCTGCTTCCCGAAGACAAGACGCCGAAAACGCTCCTTGTGAACGGCGAAGAAACGGCTTTTGCGCTCACAACCGTCGGCGAATCCAGATATGTCGATGCCGTCGTCACGCCGACGGGCGGCGTTGCCGATTTCGAAGTGTTGTATTGAACAAATTTAACACCGCAAGAAAGGACAAAACAATGAAAAAACCAGTTCATGCAATTATGGCTGCGGCAGTGGTTGCGGCTACGACCGTAGCTGCGCAATCTGCCTTTGATCCGGACTGCGTTCTCTATTACGACTTCGAGACGCTTGACGGAAGCGGCAAGGTCGTCAACCTCGCAAATCCCGGGACGATGGACGGCACCATCGTGGCGAAAAACGACCTTGCCCCGCA
>SUVZ01000043.1 GCA_015061765.1 Lentisphaerota bacterium | reverse complement strand
GCAACGCATGGGCAATTATACGCGACTTTTACATCAAGGCAACGCTTTATATTAGACCTGCATATGCAATAATTGCTAAAAACCGGGGGAGGGGGTATGATTTTTATGCAAATAACACCGGATTCTCCATTGACGGTGACGCTGCTGTTATGATATCATAGGTGCCAATCAAAGAAAGGATTCTATCCCGCCTATGGGTATGGGATGGCAATAATTACGCAACAATCGGAGCGCTCTTCCCGTGACGGGAGGACAGTAAAGAAAGGCTACAGCGATGAATTACGAGGTCGGTGGTTTTATCCGGCGGATGCGGCATACACTGTTCACCGCTCTTGCGATCTTCCTTTTCACGTCTCCGTCCTTTGCCCTTGTGCGCGATCCGTCCATCAAAATGGAATGGTTTCGCGTGTTTGCGAAAACGGGTACCAATAACGAGGGACGGAACTTTTTGACGGATATTACCGTCGATTCCAATACGGTTTTCGAGATTGAGCTCGAGATTATGCCCATAGCAGCAAGATTTTCTTTGCTCGAGGTCAATCCGCAACCGACCGGGCGTATTCTTTTGCGCATGTTTCCGGCCAATGGGTGTTTTATTACGGCTCGAAGAAATATTCCGCGCCCGGTGCCGTCGCCGGAAAGCGTCATACCGTGCGCCTCGGCCCGGACGGGTTCACAGTCGACGGCGTGACGGTTGCGGAGGTGGAACCGGCGAGTTTCACATCGCCGGGTTTTCTGCGGCTTTTTACCGATCATACCTATAACGAAGCGACAGGGGCTTATTCGGTCGGCAACTGGGGCCGTGCAAATGCGAAATTTTACGCGTTTCGCATTTACAAGCCAGGTGCCGACGGGGCGCTTGCGCTCGCGCATGAGATCTGCGCCTGCCGGACGACGGCCGGCTACAACACCGTCTACGATGCCGTGACCGGTTCCGTATACGAAGACAGTGACAGTACTGACTGGAATAGAAAAACTTATCCGATCGGCGGACCTTATCTCGTTTCGTCCGACGGTGCAACGGGAGATGCGGTTGCGTTGACGAACGCGATCGCGCGCGCGTGCGCGCTCAGTACCGCGACGCCGTACCGGGAAGTGCGGCTCGACCCCGGCGTCTATTCTCTGGAAGGTGTGGTCATGCTCTCCGGCTCCCATCTGAATCTGAACGGCAGCAGCATTCTTCTGACGGGCACGGGGTCGGATCCGTCGAAGACGATTCTTCTCGGCGGGGCGGCAAACGACAATTGCCGTGTGATCCGATACTCGACGACGGGGCATGTCATTTCCAATCTGACGGTTACGGGAGGATATGTCGCAACAAACGCCGACGGCGGCGGAATCATGTCGACGGCGGCCAATTACGGCAGCGTCGTCGATTGCATCGTTTCCAACAATTACGCAAAAGGGTCGAACGGAAACGGGGGCGGCGGAATCTGGGGCGCGAAGACGGTCCGCAGATGTCTGATCGCCGACAATTCCACCTTCAGCAACGGCGGCGGGGTGCGGTCGTGCACGACGGTTGAAGAGTGCGAAATTACGGCCAACACCGCGACCGGTTCGGGCGGCGGCATCAGCGGCTGTACAACCGTCCGCTGCCGGATTGCCGGGAATGTCAGCAAGTATCATGGCGGCGGACAGCATACGGGGAGGGCGGTCGATTGCTTTTTCACGGATAATGTCTGCCATAATGGCGGCGATTACGGTTCGGGAGGCGGACTTTCCAACGGGACGGCCACGAACTCGACCTTCGTCGGCAACAGGGAAAACGGCAGTCTGGGCGGCTACGGCAGTACGGCGGCTTCGTCCGTGCTGTGGGACTGCACCGTCACGAACAGCACGGCGCGGCGGTCGCTTTTCGACGCCTGCACGCTGCGGCGTTGTCTGATTTCCGGATGCGGCGCGCGAACGAGCGACGGCACTTATCCTTTTTATGTCTTCGGCAGATATTCCGGCAGCGCCGTCTACACGAACGTCAACTGCATCGTCGAGAATATCGCCCTCTCCAACGCGGCCGACCGCGTGGGCGTCCAGTGCTGTCTTTTGAACTGCACGGTCCGCAACGTCAGCGGCAAGACGAACGGACGACCGCTGGCGGCATCCTGCACGGCGGTGAACACGATCATCACCGGCTGCACACCGTACGATCTCGTCGCCGGCACGTCGGCGTCGCGGCTGGTCAATTGCGTCTATTCGACGTCGTCGGGCACGTTCGCGGAAGGTCAGCTCGTCAACTGCCGTCAGGCGCCGTCGCTCCGTTTCAACCGCGCGGACGGCGCGTTGCCGTGCGACCCCACCGCTTCCTCCGCGGCTTTCAACGCGGCGCTTGAAGCGGATTGGATCGTGCAGCTTGCGGGCGAAACCGATTGCGCCGGCCGTCCGCGGCGGATGTTCGGCTCGCTCGATATCGGAGCGATGGAGTGCCAGGATGATTATGTCCCCGGATTCCGTCTCATTCTGCGCTGAGTATCAAAGGAAAGAATCGTCATGAAAAAAGCTTTTTTTGCCGGTGTCGCCGTGTTGGCGCTTCAGTCGTTCGCCGCGCCGGATCTCGCCAAATCCCTGAAGTCGCTGCCGGGTGCGACGAATTACGTCTTCCACCTGACGCGCGACGCGTTCGCCGATTCGCTCGGCCTTGATTTCGATTCGCTCCATCCCTGCGGCTATTATCTCGCGCGCAAAGGGCGCGATGTCGTGATCGCCGGGCGCACGCGCAAAGGCGATCGGTATGCGCTGGCCGATTTTCTCAAACGGTATGCGGGCTACCGGAACTTCGGCACGAAGTTCGGTCTGATCGCTCCGCAGACCGACGATCTGAAAGTTCCCGAGACGCTGTGCGTGCGCGAAGAGCCCGATGTGCCGTCCGTCTATGTCGCGGGACACGGCGGCATGGGAGCGTTCGGCCGCGACAGCCGCCTGACGTGCCGCGCGACGCATGCGCTCGACCGCCTCGTGACGAAGGAGATGTGGGAGGAGCATCCGGAATATTTTCCCCTCATCCGCGGCGAGCGCCGCAAGCCGGGCGTTCCGGGGCAGCCGTGGAACCCGTGCATGTCCAATCCCGATCTGCCGAAACTCGTCGACGCGTACGCCGAACGGTTTTTCAAGGCGAAGCCCGACGAACTGGGGCTGCCGATGGGCGTCAACGACGGCGGCGGCGACTGCCAGTGCGACGGTTGCGAGACGCTGTGGCGCCGGCACGGCAACCAGTACGCCGCATTCTACAACATGGCGGCGAAGCGGCTCGCCAAATCGCATCCGGGGAAATATCTCGCCTTCATCGCGTATTCGACGCGCTGCAAGGATGTGCCGCGCGGCATCAGGATGGAGCCGAACATCCTCGTCGAAGTGACCGGGATGGTCACGAACATGCACGGCGCGCTGCGCGGCTGGAAGGATATCGGCGTGAAGAATTTCGGCGTGTATGAATATCTCTACTCCTGCGACTCGAACCGGATGGCCCCCGGGTACTATCCGCACGACATCGCCGCCTATTTCCGCTCGCTGTACCGCGAATTCGGGATGAAGACGCTCTGGCAGGAATATTTCGCCTGGGCGCCGGTCATCGACGCCGGCCGGCAGTATGTCGTGAACGAGCTGATGTGGAATATGGAGGCCGATGTCGATTCTCTCCTCGACGATTATTTCCGCTCGCTCTACGGTCCGGCCGAAAAGCCGGTGCGCCGGTTCCATGAAATCGCCGAAGCCGCGTACGCGCGGCGCAAACAGCTGCCGGACTGGAACAAATATTTCGTCGATTACCACAATCCGCGGCAGTTCGGCGGCTACACCGACAAGGCGCTCGCGGCGATGGACGCGGCGCTTGAGGAGGCGGCGCGGGCGGCGAAGGGGAACGAGGACGTTCAGCGCCGCATCGCGCTTCTCAAACGCGTGTGGACGTTCCCCCGTGCGCTGATCGAGAACTGGATCTGCGTGCAGAAACTGAAGGAGACGGACGATCCGGAGACGATCGCCGCGCTGGTGGCGAAAGCGTCGGCGGCGATCGCGCGCGCCGAACGTTTCACGCTCACGCCGGACGAGGAGCGCTGGGTGTGCTGCGGAAAACGGGGGGATAAGGTTTTCAAGTCGGTTCTCTCGGGGCGTCTGGCGCCGCGTCCGATTCTCGACCAGGCGGCGGATGACGCCTGCTTCCGCGCGACGGCGCGACTCGGCCGCGAGAAAGCGCGCTCGGTGTGGCGGCGGCTCGGGCGTGACGCCGCGTTTGCGCCGTATGCCGGCACGCAGTTGTATCTCATCGACAACGAGCCGGTCAATCTCGCCAAGAACGGTTCGTTCGAGGATCTGCGTAAAGATGCCGGCAGGAACAGTACCGCCAATTCCGACTGGCGGCCTCTCGGCGTGGCGGGCGGCTGGAGCGCGTGGACGTTTCCGAATACGCGCGCGCTCGTCTGTTCGGATGACTCCGAAGCGCATACTGGGCGGCGCAGCGTCTGCATCCGGCACAACCAGCACGGCGCGGCGCTCATTACCGGCTGGCCGGCGGCCCCGCGCACGCGCTACCGGGTGAGCGCTTGGGTCAAGACGCGCAACGCGAACGGCCCCGGCGCCAATCTGGGCGGCTTCGGCGTGCGGATGAAAGACGCGGAAGGGAAATGGCTCGACGGCGGCAGCGCGATCGGTGCGCAGATTCCGCCCGAAGCGCTCGAAAAATGGGTCAGGATCTCCTGCACGTTCACGACGCCGGACATTGAAGGCGACCGTCTCAGCCTCGTTCCGACGCTGGGCGCGCCTGGCGGGCAGGGGGATGACGACCGCGTCTGGTGGGACGATGTCACGCTCGAGAAACTGTGGGAAGCTCCGGCGAAGCTGCCGGAGCAGGCGGCGTTCGCGCTCGAAACGGCCGCCGGATGGACGGCGGGGTGGAAAGGCGTGAAACCGCCGCGGCTGACATGGGACCGTTCGTTGCCGGACGATGTGTACCGCGCGGAAAAAACGGCCGACGGCGGCGTCGTCATCATCGGCGGAGCGGAGGGGTTGCGGCTCGGCGTTTACGCGTGGTGCAAGGCGCTGGGCATCCGCTGGTTTTCGCCGAACGAGTGCGTGATCATCCCCGCCGCGCCGCGGGCGCCGGGCGCGGCGTTTTTTGGTGAGCATCGCCCGTCGTTTCCCTACCGCGGCCTTCACACCTGCGGATGTCCCGACCATTACGATCCCAACGTCGCGCATTGGATGAGTTTCAACGGTTTCAACCGCCGTCTCGACGATCTCCGGGAGGCGCTTGTCCATCGCGATGATTACGCGCGGTTGGGGCTTGTTTCCGATACGACGGTTCACGCCTATTCGCTGATCCTTCCGGCGGAACATTATTTCGAAGATCATCCCGACTATTTCGCGCTGATCGGCGGCAAGCGCCGGGCGGGCGGGGGGCAACTGTGTCTTTCGAACAGGAAGATGCGCGCGGCGTTCGTCGCGTCGCTGAAGGAATGGCTCGCGAAGCTGCCCGACGTTTCGCCCGTCGGCATCTGCCCGAACGACGGATACGGGTGGTGCGAATGCAAGGGATGCCGGGCGCTGGACACGGAGGAGGACCGCCGCAACGGGACGGTGAACGGGCGGGTCGCGGATTTCACGAAGTTTCTCGCCGAAACGTTCAAAGACCGCACCGTCGGCAATTACAGCTACAGCAATTTCGCCGATTTCTACAAACTGATGGAACCGTTGCCGCCGAATCTCGTTTTGTCGTTCACGGCGTTTCACTGCCAGAGCCACCGTTTTCTGGATGACCGGTGTCCGCGGAACAGGACGTTCGCCCGGCGTTTTGCCGAATTGAAGGAAAAGGGCGCGAGATTCTACATCTACGACTACTACACCCATCGCTGGGGATTTCTTCCGGCGCCGATGTGGAAGTCGGCGGCTCGCGATTTCAAGGAGTGGAAAAAGGCCGGCATCGAGGGTTTTCTGAGCGAGGTCTCCTCGACGGGCGCGGCAAGCTGGGACAGTTTCTGGCCGACATTCTGCATGGCCGGCGAAATGATGCTTGACGCGGAGCGCGATCCCGACGACGTGATCGACGACTGGTGCGCCTCGCGCTACGGACGGGCCGCGCGGCAGATGCGCGAATATTTCCGGGTATGGGAAAAGGGGGTCTGCGATGAGCGGTGTTTCCTGAAAAACCCCGATGAATTTCCGCAGGTCTTTCAGGCTGAAGCCGAATCCTATCTTGCCGCCGCCGAGGCGGCCGACGGCGAAAATCCGTTTGTTCGGTCGGCCCGCCGCCGGTATGACGCGTGGAAGAGCAATCTTGCCGAGCGAGTGCGCTACGTTTCGCCGAAGGAGGTCGCGGTTTCGGGCGAATTGCGCAGGCTTCCCGTTTATTTCACGGGGGGAGCGTCGCAGGTCATCGACGCCAAGAACGATACGCAAGTCGAAATGGCGGTCGCGGACGGGAAAGTGCGCGTGCGGCTGACGGCGCACGAGACGAACATGAAGGGGCTCAAAACCGCGAAAAGCGTCTACACGAGCGATTGCTTCGAGTTGTTTTTCGCGGACGGGCGGAAGGCGGCGAAGACCTATCACTTTCTCGCCGACGCTCAGGGCCGGGTCATCGCGGCGGAGTCCGAAGGCAAGCGATGGAACTGGAGCTGGGAGCATCATGCGACGGTCAAAGCCGAGCGCAAGGCGGATCGCTGGACGCTTGATTTCGAAATGCCGCTTTCGGACGTCGCGGTCGGCGACGGCGAACCGTTCGGTTTCACCTTGATCCGCAACCGCTACGCCGGCGGACGCTGGGAAATAACGGGAACTCCCGCCGGCGGGGCGTTTTTCGACACGTCTCGCTATATCCGCGCGGCGGTCGGGACAACGCCCGGGGTCACACCGTAAAAACCGGTCTGCGGCTCAAAGCGCGAAGTCCTGCCTTGTCCTGGTAAAATAAGCAAACGCGAGGGCATAAATTTTCTCAATGAGATTTGCGTGAGGATATGATCATGGTTTTGCTCGATCGACTGATTTCGTCGGAAAACGCGCCGCGTCCCGCCCACAAAACTTGGTGGAAATACGGTTGCACAATAATTCGACAAGGTGTATAATTGGCACTGTTCGGCTGAGGAGTATCGGCTGAGCGTTAAAACAAAAACCAATCAGGAGGATTGTTCTATGAAGAAACTCATCATGACAGCTGCGATAGCGGCGGTGGCTTGTGGTTGCATTACCGTCAACAAGAATGATGGCGGCGAATCCAACATGAAGGTGAAAGTCTGCAAGGACATGATTCACGAGAAGATTGCGGTTGAAGACAAGCAGATCACGGCTCAGGATCAGATACATTGCCTGTTCGGATTCATTTGCTGGGGCTCCTCAGCGACGCATGTTGCAGACCAGACTGACGATCTGTTCTCGTTTGGAATGCAAGTCAAGGCGAAGAACGGGGCGTATGCAAATGCGTGTGACGCAGGCAAGTGCGATCAGCTCGTTGGTACTCGCTATAAAATCACCACGGAAGACTACTTTGTGTATGCGAAATGCAAAGCAGAGGTGACTGGCTATCCGGCGAAAGTGACAGGTGTTGAGGTCGTTACGCCGCCATGTGTCAGGGATGCCAAGGGCTGCTGCAAGAAGACCTGTGCAAAGTAAGCGGCGCAGCGTCATTGAAAAAAGCCGTCTCCGCATGGAGACGGCTTTTTTGGTATAATTCGCCACCAGTATGCATATGAACACAATGGAGATAAAATGACGGCGGCGCTGATCGCATTGCCGGTACTGTTTGTGCTTTCGGCATTTTTCTCAAGTGCGGAGACCGTTCTGTTCTCCCTCACTGGAGCTCAGCGCGCAAGAATCAAGTCCCGTAGTTTAGATGCGGACATGCGCATCGGGAAGTGTCTGGACGACAAGGCGGCGCTTTTCTCCACGCTTCTTGTCGGAAATACCTTCGTCAATTTCGCCATATCCACGCTTGGCTATTATCTGCTTTCGGGATGGATTCCTTCGGGCGGTTGGCTCGCGGTTCCGGTTATGACCGTGCTGCTTCTGCTCTTTGGCGAGATAACCCCGAAGCGTCTGGCGCTGAAGTACACGGAGGAGATAGCGCCACTGTATGCGCGCATGCTCTGGTTCTGGCGCGCGATCTTCACGCCCTTCAATGCGGTGCTGCGGATGAGCTCAAAGGCGTTCTCCCCGATGCTTGCGCGGGAGCGCAGAGCTCTTTCGGACGGGGAGCTCATATCGGTGATGGAGTCTGCCGCCGAACATGGCGAGGTGTCCGTCGCAGATGCAGAGATGGTTGAAGGGGTGCTGCGGCTGTCGGAGCTCTGCGCCAATGACGAAATGACGCCGCGCGTTGACATCATCGGCTACGACATCGATCTGGACGAGGCTTCGCGCGCCGCTTCGCTTGCCAGCGCGAAACACCGTTATCTGCCGGTGTTCCGGCGTACGCCTGATGCCATCGAAGGCGTGATTGATGTCGATACGGGGCGGATTGAGGACGCCTTGTTCGTTCCCGAGACGGTCACTCTGGACGATTTGCTTGCCATGTTTGCGAAAAGCGGAAAGCCGCTTGCCATCGTCATGGATGAATACGGCGGTACCGCAGGGATAATATCAGTCAATGACGTACTTGAACTGATCGTCGGACCGGGCGTGTTCCAGAATCCAAAAGCGGAGCCGCAAATCGTGCAGAAGGGCGCGAACGTATGGGAGATTGACGCGAGGGCGAGTCTTGACGAGATAAACCGTGCTCTTGACATCGAGCTGGAGGCGGAGGATGCCGACAGGCTTTCCGGCTGGGTGCAGTTCCATGCAGAGCGCATTCCGCATGTCGGACAGGAGATTGAAGCCGACGGATGCCGCGCGACGGTGCTGAAGCGCCGTCACAGGCGCGTGATGTCCGTTCGGCTTGAGGTGATCAGGCGCGACGCCTCCGACAGCGACTGGGACCTGATCGCAGAGACGGACGAGGCGGTGGAGCGCACGGAGGAGGATTCGGAATGACAATATTCCTTCTTGCAATTGCCACGCTTGCTGCGCTTTCCTTTTCAGCGTTCTTCTCAGGAACGGAGACCGGGTTTCTTTCCGTGAGCCGCGAACGTATACTGCACCTTGCCCGTGAAGGCGGGCGCAAGGCGAAAATCGTGCAAAAGGCGCTTTCTGACATGGGGCGCACCACAACCACGCTCCTCATCGGAAACAATATCGCAAACGTCTCGTATTCATCTGCGACAGCCGCACTTGCCGCCGAACTGTTCGCAAAGGATTCGGTGGCGAATGTCGTTTGGAGCCTTTTCGCAGCGTTTCTTGTGCTGTACGCCTCGGAGTTCATGCCCAAACTTCTTTGCTCCGCGAGGCCGCTCAGGCGTTCGCTTCTGCTGGCGGGGCCATATCGCGTGATATCTGCCGCGCTCAGTCCGCTTACCGCGATAGCGATGAAATTCACGGATATCTTCATGCCCGACAAAGAATCGAAGTACAGTCTCACGACTTTGGATCTGATGCGGATACTTGAGGACAGGAAAGATGGCGTATGCCTCTCGGACATTGAAAGTGCCCTCATAACAAAGATTCTTATTCTGCGCGTAAAGGGCAGGAAAATAACCCCTGAAGCGATTCTTTCAGCCCTAAGAGAGATAGATTAAGCATTATAGTGCAGCCCGCTTTATGGGGATATCTTCGCCAAGACATTCTCATGGGTATTGTGTTTTATTTGAATATTTTCTTATTTTTAACGTAAATTTTGCAAAAAAAAACGCTTGTGCCGAAGTGTTGGCATTATGGTATAATTACGCACCTGTTATGAGTATCAAAGTGAGTGCAATATTGTTGTCGATAGGCGTTGCCGCTGTTGCATTTGCGAACAGTGTTGGCGATGCCAGGATTTCCTTTTCCACCAAAGGTCCAGACCGCTATGCCGACGGCTCTGTCGTGATGGATGGGGAATGCTATGCGCTCGTATGGTCGAGTGATGGTAAATTTGATGGTTTTGCGGCGAATGGTGCGTGCATTGACACTTATGACAGGGTTGTGCTCATGGCTCCGGTCGCCAAAGACGGGCGTTGCCCGCCGGTATTGTTCCAGATTCCCCAGGCTGAAGCAGAAGAACTGGCAGGTGGACAGTATGCCGTATATCTGCTTGATACACGTGTTGCTTCGGGCGATGCGGTGCGTCCGTACGGCACGGTGAACGGCAAGCTCGCCTTGATGAACGGATACGGGGCGGCAAGCGCAAATCTTGCGGTTGGAGCATTGAACGCAAAATCCGCTGAAACCGGGAAAGGATCGTCAGGACTTGTCGCTTCGAGTGTTTCTGCGGCGCCGGCGGACTGTGAACAGCCGCGGATAAAGTCGATGCGCATTGAGGGCGACAACGTGTTCCTCACGGTTGAGAACCTCAAAGGGTTCATGCGTGTGCGCTCCGGCGTCGATTTGACGGCTTCCGACAGCGCGACCGCCGCCGTAGAGACATCGGGCGAAGGCGGCGAAGTGACGCTCGTCACGCGCAAGCCCGAAAGTCCTTCAGGTTTCTTCAAGGTGATTCGCAACGGCGATTAAGCAGTACCATCCACCATCAATAAAACCATATTGCCATGTCTTTATTGAAGAAAACATCTTTTGCTGTTTCATGCCTTGCCGTGTTCTTGGCATATGGCGCCTATACCGTTGAAAATGACGTGGCGGTCGTGTCGACGCTTGAGGATCTCCAATCGGCTTTAGACAATGATGATGTGTCGATAGTGAAGGTCACTAAGACGCTGCAGCTTACCAACGGCACGTATTTGTGCAGCTCAGTCAGAACTGCCACGGGAAAACGCAAGGTTGTGCAGGTGATGGAACCGTTTCTGCCGGAAAGCGGCAAGGTGACGGTCTCTGGCGATAGGCTTGTGGAGCCGAAGATCGTGCAGGGGGAGAACGATTACAACCTTTTCACCGTTCCGGCGGGGGCGACCGTCACGATCTCCAATCTTACGCTGAAGGGCGGTTTCACCGGGTCCGTCACGGCCGACTATACGGGAAGCACCGGCGGCATTGACAACTATGGCAGCCTTCAACTGATAGATACCGTCATCACTCAAACCGGGACGGCGCTTCTCAACCGTCCGGGAGCGAGTTCTGTGCTTGTGGACTGCAATATCGTGCGCAATGCCAATTGGTTCGGCGGCGGCATATTGAACCTGGGTGAGGAAGAAAACGGCAGCTTCAAGAACGGCGGCACCGTGATCCTGGACAGATGTTCGCTTACGGAGAACGAATCGCTCGGTTCGTCGCACGGCGGCGGCGCGGCGGAGAATCAGGGTCTGATGTGTCTCAACAACTGCGTTGTCGCCAACAACGCCTCCACAGAAATCGGTGGCGGCATCAACAACTGCAAAGGCGGCACATTGTATGTGATGAACTCCACGTTCACAGGAAACGTAACCACGTCAACGGAGTATGATGTGTCGGCCGGAGGCGCAATCGGAAACGCCGGTGGTGCGGGGCACGTGTACATAGTGAATTCCATTCTTGCGAACAACGGATACGACAACGGCAACTACGTATCCAAATCCTGTCTTGGACGGTATGACGATTCCACCGATCCTCATGCCTGCAAGCTCGTGAATACGATCATCGGGGCAACGGCAGGAATGGACCGCATAGACGCGACGAATTCCTCCGCTCGTGTGGACGGACTGTTCTCCGGATACGCTGAAAGCGGAATCGTCGCCGCAGGAGGACAGCATAATGGATATTCCTCCGATTTTCCCCATCCAAATGTTGTTCCCAACAAGGATGAATACGCCTATGCGCCAGTGATGGTGCAGGTGGATACCAATCATTATCTCTGCACCCTGTCGGTGGCGACGTATTTCGACTATTCGACGGTGTTGTCCGGCGGGACGCCCAGCATGGCCTACGCGCTGGAGGACGGAGAGATCGTGACTCTCGGTCCGGATGTCGCCGCAGCGAATGAAGAAATGCTTGTTGATGTCACATTCGACGGTGGCAGCCGTGTTCCGGCCAACGCCATCGGCGCGGTTGCGGTCAAATGGAAGACAGAGGAGGAAAAACCGTCCCAGCCGGGGATTTTTGAAGTGCGTCTCGGCGAGTTTACGGGAGGTCGCGTATCGGGCGTTACCATATACGGCGACAGCTACATCTCAAATTCAATGGTCACCGTGCATGCCGTAGCTGACAGTGCGCACTATCTGGACGGCTGGATCATAAACAAAAACAAGGTCGAAGATTCCGAACAGCAGTACGTTTTCACGTTCTCCGTGTATACGAACATCACCATAACTCCGGTTTTCGCTCCGGTGGTGACGCAGGTGTACGGAGCGCGGCAGCGGTATCCGTGGAACAACCTTGTCGATATAGATTATTCGGTGTCGGAAGAGGATGCCGTCAAGTACAGGCTTGTGTTCATCGCCACATATGAGGAGGGGGGCGTGACCAACACGATCCAGCTCAGAAGCTTTGTCAGGAATGACGATGTCTCGGTTCCGCAGCGACTTGGCGATCGTCCTGATCTGCACAGATCCGGCGATCACCGTGTGACATGGGATTCCGCCGCGGACGGAGTGCGTCTCAAAGGCAAAAAACTGTCGTATCGCGTGCTTGCATGCGAAGGAGACGAAAGATGAAGATGTTTTCTTTCCATGTTCTGTCCACAGCGCTCTGCGCGATGTTTCTCGCGCAAGGCGCTTTAGCCGATACATATACGGTCAAGACCTGGTCCGGGGGATCGAGTGCGAACCGTTTCACCTCTATTGTGAGTAAACTCAGGGCGGGCGATGTGGTTGAGTTCAACGATAACATTTCGTTCAGATCCGCATTTCGAATCGATGCGGATGGAGAGGTTACGTTCCGGAGCGCCCCCGGCAAAAACATAACCTTGATCAATGCCGGCAGAACCTATGGCTGCACGGTGTATCCCGGCTCCACGCTGACGATCAGCAATCTTACCATCGACTGCGAGGATGCAAGTCAGCAGGTCGATCTTTTCCACTTGAAAGGCATGGAAGTCCTGAGTTCGGGGAACGGCAACGTAACCACCAATATTTCGCGTCTGGTTCTGCAGGATGGAGCCGTCATTAAAAACGTGTATCTCAAGTCCGCTTCAGGCGCCGAGAACGCCGCGATCCACGTGAAGACGGGCGCGGTTCTGAGGATCAACTCCGGAGCGATGATCCAGAACTGCAACAACCAGTCCAGCCCGGGCAAGGGCGGTGCGATCTGCTGTGACTACGGCACGGTCATCATGACGGGCGGAACCATCACAGGCTGCAATGCAAAGGGTGCCGGCGGCGCAATCCATACGGACGGCACCCGGGTTGACAACACTGACAACTATGGCATCAGCTCCCGGGGAGACATCTACATTTCCGGCGGATACATAACCAATAACACATGCGGCGCCGGGCTTTTCGGCGGCGGCATATATCTGGGCAATACGGGGCCGATGCTCCATGTCACCGGTACGGCGGTCATATCCAACAATTTCAGCGGAACCGGGGACAGCAGGGTGCCGGACGACGTTTCCACATATGATCTTGACGAAAGATATGTGAACCGACTCAAGCTCGTCAATCACATCGACATAAATCCGCCCGGTTTTTCGTACGAAGGCATCAGGTTCACGGGTTGGGTGGGGGTGCGTTATCCCAACATAACGGAAATCACCGAGCCGCAGCACTCGCACTTCGGTGCCGTTTGGGAATATTTCGACGGCAGCCAGGAGGAGGCCCGGCAGTTCTTCTGGAACGGGAACAATGAGTATCGCGGAAGGATTGACGGAAATGCGCTGATCTGGTCCAGACATATCGTCCATGAACTCCCGAAGGACGGAAAGAAGGTCGTGGAGTTGATCGCCACCGGAGAGAGTCCCATATATATGGAACTGAGCCAGAACTACAAGATGAGCCAACCGGCGGTGGTGCCGAGCGGAGTCGAGCTCATTCTGGACCTGAAGGGTTTCGATCTTGAATGTGATTTTCATGTTTCAAACGATACGGCCAGAGTGACGATCCTCGATAGCTCGACCAGCAAGACAGGGACCGTCACAGGACACAGGGAATCTGATCATCCGAATGCGTTTGTGCTTGATGGCGGTTCGTACCATACATTGCCGAAACCGGAATGGGTCGCGTCCAACCGTGTCGTCATAGGCAATTACTGCGAAAAGCATCCGTATATGGTGGCGGCCAAGGCTTGGGAGGCGAAGGAGGAAGGCACGATGACTGATCTCACGAACGTTCCCCTGCATGATTCCGACAATGAGGTGCGCGAAGTGACGATGATCGATGGTGTGCCGGATATCGGGAGGATCACTTTCTCCTCCGGCGACTGGAAGTACATGCAATACACCAACATGAAGTATCGTGTCCAGGTGCTTGCGGCACCGGCCGTGCAGGATTCAAATGGAGACTTCAGCGAGGCCGGACCGAGGGTCAAGCTCTACGACTCTCACGAACAGGCGGATGTTTCGCCGTTGAATGATGCCGTAGCTCCATCGAATGGCGCGGAGCCTGAGACCTATGGGCGGGAGGATGATTTTGCCTGGGATGCCGCGTCATCGCGTGGGCTTGTGAAGTTGATCCACATCACGATGGAGGAGATGGGTGAACGATATCGGACAAATGATGCCGAAACGGCCTATTTCCGTTTCCCGGAAGCGGCATTCAAGGCCACCCAGCGCAAGACCAACGGTCAGTTGCCGATTACGGTTGTCGATTCGCTGTTGACGGCATTGGGATATAATCGGGCTGAAGATTTCCATGAAGATGACGTAAATGCAACTTTGGATGGCTATGCCGCCAACGGATTGCGAAAGTGGGAGAATATCGTCACCGGTACGGCTGAGAACCAGTTGCTTCTGAGCACGGTTTCGAATGACGAAAACGGACTTTCTCTCAATGTCGCCCTTGCAGATGCGGATAAACGAGGTCGCACTGATACGGGCTACACCGTGAAGTACGACATCCGCAAGTCCACGGCGGAAGGCTGGACGCGCATCGGCGAGATCATGGATGAGCCGCGCTTCTCGGTTCCTCTTCTGGATGACGACGGAAAGTCTGCTGACGCAACCGGTTTCTACCGCATCACGACGCTTATAATTCCCAATGATACGCTTTCCGTCACGAACGAGATACCGTCCACGAATATCGTCGGCGTCCTTGAAGTTGCAAGCACGCTCACCAATACGCTCACCGCTGTTCCGTGGGTTGCTCTTGGCGAAGATCCGTCCAAGGCGGAGGTCCGCCCGGTTACTGTGTCGAACTATGTGC
>SUVZ01000554.1 GCA_015061765.1 Lentisphaerota bacterium | reverse complement strand
CCCTTCCAGAACGCATCGAAATCCTTGGGCTCCGGATGCGTGGCGAGCGTACCGATATCCACACCCGCGCCACCGTCGAAGAACACGTTCTTCTTGGCGCGTTCAAACCTGTTCATCGCCATACGTCCTTCAGGAGTGGAGGCATCGCCGGTAAACTTCTTTACATAGCGTTTTCCGTCCTTCCCGACAACATATGCCTCAAGGCGCACGAATCCGGCCTTGTCGAGCTTTGTCTTATACACAAAAGGCTTTCCGGTGAACGGAATTTTGCCTTTGTCGATGCCGCCAAAATCGTCCGTACGCTTCCAGTCCAGAAAATACTCGCCTTCAGGAACCGATCCTTCAATGCCCTGCGGTGCGAGCGTGAACACCATCTCCTCCCCGGGTTTGTATTCGAGAGGATTCTTGTTTGTGGTGCATTTGATCCACGCATTGTCTATCGGACCTCCAAACGTAGACAGCACCGGCACCGCCGCCAGAACCGCCGCAGACCTTACGGCACTTAAAACAGTTTCTCTCATCATTTCATTTCCTTTCTTGCCTTGTTGAGATAATTGGTAGATAAGAAGATTCACTTGCGCAAAGTCCCGTCCGCGATGGAGCTGCGGTATTCGGCAATCGTCCTTTCAAGACCAGCATCAAGATCGATCTTGGGAACCCATCCCAACGACCGTATGAGAGACGTGTCGCAGAGTTTACGCGGCGTACCGTCAGGCTTCAAGGCATCCCACACTATTTCCGCCGGGCATCCCGTCGCCGCTTTGATCTTCTCGGCAAGACCGCGAATCGTTATCTCGACGCCCGAACCGACATTCACGAGATCCGGCGGATCTTCCATCTCCAGAACAAAAAGGCATGCTGCGGCAAGATCGTCCACATGAAGAAACTCCCGCAGCGGAGTACCAGTTCCCCAGAGAGTGACCGTCGCGTCGCCGTTCACTCTGGCGGTCTCGAACTTGCGGATCATCGTCGGCAGCACATGACCGCCGACAACATCGTAATTGTCGCCCGTGCCATACAGATTCGTCGGCATGAGCGAATGGTAGCACACGCCCCTGTCCCTGCGCAGATACTCGCACAGTTTCAGGCCCGCGATCTTCGCCAGCGCATAACCCTCGTTCGTTTTCTCCAGCGGAGAGGAGAGGAGCGCAGTCTCGGGGATCGGCTGCGGCGCCAGACGAGGATAGATGCACGTCGATCCAAGGAACAGAAGCCTTTTCACACCCGCCTCATAAGCACCCATGACCGTGTTCATCGCTATAAGGCTGTTCTCGTACAGGAACGTCGCGTTCCCCGCCGAATTGGCCCCTATACCGCCGACCTTCGCCGCGCAGATCACCGCCACATCAGGCTTTTCACTCGCATAGAAGGCGCGGACCGCAGCAGGATCGCACAAGTCCAGCTCCGCATGCGTGCGGACAATAATGTTCTCATATCCCGCGGCCTTCAGGGTCCTGACAACCGCTCCGCCGACCATTCCGCGATGTCCGGCGACAAAAATCCGGTCTGTCTTATGCATTTGCGAATACCGCCTCCTTGCGGGCCAATTCAAGATCTGCATCCATCATCATCTTCACAAGCTCCCCGAACTTCACCTTCGGCTCCCATCCGAGAACACGACGGGCCTTCGATGGATCGCCGAGAAGCTGGTCGACCTCCGACGGACGGTCGTAGCGGGAGTCGTGATGCGTGTAGCGCTCCCAGTCCAGCCCGACATAGTCGAACGCGACCTGCAGAAATTCCTTCACCGTGTGCATCTCGCCCGTGGCAAGGACGAAGTCATCGGCGCAGTCATGCTGAAGAATCCGCCACATGCCTTCAACATAGTCCCCGGCAAAACCCCAGTCGCGAAGCGCATTGATGTTCCCCATGTACAGATCCTTCTGGAGACCGTGCTTGATGCGGCTGACGGCTCGGGTTATCTTGCGTGTCACAAACGTCTCTCCGCGGCGAGGGGATTCATGGTTGAACAGAATACCGTTCGACGCGAACATCCCATACGCCTCACGGTAGTTCTTAACAGCCCAGAACGCATAGAGCTTGGCGACCGCGTACGGGGAGCGAGGATAGAACGGCGTCGTCTCCTTCTGCGGCACCTCCTGCACTTTCCCGTACAGCTCCGAAGTGGAAGCCTGATAGAATCTGGCCGACTTGTCGACACCCGTCTCCCGAATCGCCTCCAGAAGGCGCATGGTGCCGAGAGCGTCCACGTCGCCGGTGAACTCGGGGCTGTCGAAGGAAACGCGCACATGGCTCTGCGCCGCAAGGTTGTATATCTCATCAGGCTTGATGTCGTACACAAGACGGGAGAGACAGCATGCGTCGGACATGTCGCCGTGATGCAGGAAAAGCTTCACGTCATTTACATGGGGATCCTGATACAGATGATCGATACGCTGCGTGTTGAAAGTCGAAGCACGGCGGATGATGCCATGCACTTCATAGCCTTTCTCCAACAGCAACTCGGCAAGATAGCTGCCGTCCTGACCTGTTATTCCGGTTATCAACGCTTTCTTTGACATTGGATCTTCTCCTGTTTTTTTTTCTGTACAGCTTTTACACATTCACTTGTCATGCGCCCCTTCTCCGTGCCAGGGAATGAACTCCGGCACCTTGTCGATTCCGGCGGCGATGCGCTGGCGCACAGCCTCATATACAAGAATCGTCGCCGCCGCCGACACGTTCAGCGAATCGGCAAGACCCAACATCGGAATCCGCACGCGAAGCTCTGCACCATCCATCCACTT
>SUVZ01000553.1 GCA_015061765.1 Lentisphaerota bacterium | reverse complement strand
TCACGGGTATCGGGGGTTCGAATCCCTCCCTCTCCGCCAAGAGCGGGCGTAATTCAATGGCAGAATAGGAGCTTCCCATGCTTCTTACGGGGGTTCGATTCCCCTCGCCCGCTCCATTTTATTTTCCCAACTCATTACTCAAAACGGATGGACGCGCCGAGTGAATGCGCGTCCATCCGTTTTTGCAGGAAACTCCTTATTCGGTTATTCCGCTTCATCCTCGTAGAGACCATCAAGAGCATCGCCCATCATCTCCACGGCCTCTTCAAGGTGCTTCTCGCTCATAGAGAGCGTCGGCAGGAATCGAACCACATTGCCATGGGCCGTCAACGCCAGAATGCCCATGTCCTGAAACGCCTCAACTATTGCCTTGGGATCACCATCAATGACCATTCCAAGCATGCAACCGACACCGCGAACATCAAGGACCTTGCTGTACTTCTCAACGAAGCCCTTCAGCCCTTCACGGAGAAGTTCGCCCTTGCGGACCGCAGCGTCGAGGAGCTTTTCGTCCTCGATAATCTTGATGACCGCGAGCGCGGCGGCGGCGGCGAGCGGATTGCCGCCGAACGTAGAGGCATGCGCACCAGGGGTGAACACGTCTGCAAACTTGGCGTTGGAGATGAGTGCGCCCATCGGAACGCCGTCTGCAAGAGACTTCGCCGAGGTGAAAAGGTCAGGCTTGACGGAATAGTTCTGCCACCCCCACCACTTGCCGGTACGCCCCATTCCGCACTGGACTTCATCGCAGATCATAATGAGATTCTTCTCGTCGCAGAGAGCGCGGACGCCCGCCATGAACTCCTCTGTCGCAGGGTTCACACCACCTTCGCCCTGGACGGCCTCAACCATGATTGCAACCGTCTTGTCGGAGACTGCCGCCTTTACGGAATCGATGTCATTGAAATCTGCGTAATTGAAGCCGACAGGAAGCGGCTCGAAACCATCCTGGCACCACGCCTGTCCGGTGGCGGTGATGGTCGCAAGCGTACGGCCGTGGAAAGAGTTGCGCATCGTGACGACTTCGTAGCGGCCGCCGTTCGCGGCACCCCATTTGCGGGCGAGCTTGATCGCAGCTTCGTTCGCCTCCGCACCGGAGTTGCAGAAGAACACCTTGCCGTCGAGACCGGATATCTCGACAAGCTTCTTTGCGAGAAGGGCCTGCGGCTCGTTGATGAAAAGATTCGAGCAATGACCGAGCCTTGCAACCTGTTCCTGAACAGCTTTCACCACACCTTCCGTGCAGTGCCCGACGTTGTGCACGCCGATTCCGCTCGTCATGTCGTAGTACTGCTTACCGCTTGCGTCATAAACGCGGGAACCTTTCGCCTTGGAGATGACAACCGAGGGCTTGTAGGTCGGCATCAGATACTGGTCGTAGATTTTCCTTGTTTCTTCAGTGTTCATTCCGTAATCTCCGTTCCCACGCCTTCACGCGTGAATATTTCCAACAACAGCGAATGCGGCATGCGCCCATCAACGAGGTGAACCTTCTTCACTCCCGCCTGAATGGCGCGTTCGCATCCTTCGATCTTGGGGAGCATACCCCCAGAAATTGTTCCGTCCGCCTTGAGAGCGGCGACGTCCGAAAGCTTAAGCGTGGACATGAGGCTCGCAGGGTCTTCTGGATCCCTGAGAAGTCCGGGCACATCGGACACGAGGGCGAACTTGCGCACTTTGAGCTCCATCGCCAAAAACGCTGCGGCGCTATCTGCGTTCACATTGTAGAGCTGCCCATCGGCACCAGTCGCAATGGGAGTAATCACGGGCATGATGCCGGCATCGAGCATCTCATTGACGATGCGCAGATCCACGCCGACGGGCTCACCCACGAAACCGCGGTCCGGCGAGGTGATCTTCTCGGCCGCAAACATCCAGTTTCCATGCACCGGGCGCGCATTCGTCTTAGTGTTCTGAAGCCTCCTTACCAGATCCGCATTGACCTCGTTGTTGAGGGTGCGGCGCACAATCTCCATAGATGCCGCATCGGTGACGCGAAGACCGTCTACGAACTGCGGCGTAATGCCAGACTCCTTAAGAGCCTTGGATATGGCCTTGCCGCCGCCGTGCACGAGTACGACCTTCATGCCAACAGCATCCATGAACGCAATGTCAGCAAGAAGCGAGTCGAGCGTGGCATCGCTCTCCATCACGCTGCCGCCCACCTTGACGAGCACGGTGGAACCGCAAAAATCCTGTATATAGGGCAATGCTTCTGTCAGCACCGCCGCCTTGTTCATCGCTGAATCCAACTTTTTCATGGGTACAGATTATATCACATTTATTCTGGTGGGCGCGGGGGGACTTGAACCCCCACTCCTTCCGGAACTGGAACCTAAATCCAGCGTGTCTGCCGTTTCACCACGCGCCCGTACAAAAACACGGGCCGACGAATCCATCACGGGAAACGCCGGCCAGCATTACGAGGGACAAGTCCCTTACTTCGCCTCAGCGGCATTCTCCTCTGCCGCAGGAGCATCATCCTTGATCTCCTCAACGCAGACCCACTGCAGAAGCACCATCTTCGCAGCATCGCCCTTGCGGGTGAAGAGCTTGAGGATGCGCGTGTAGCCGCCGTTGCGTCCCTCAAGACCGGGAACGATCTTGTCGAAAAGCTTCTTGACGGCCTTTGGCTGGGTGAGGCGAGAAGCGGCGAGGCGGCGCGCGGCGAGGTCGCCCTTGCGGGCGATCGTGACGAGCTTCTCGGCGAGCTTGCGGGCCTCCTTGGCCTTGGGCAGCGTGGTCCTGATT
>SUVZ01000552.1 GCA_015061765.1 Lentisphaerota bacterium | reverse complement strand
GCAGGGTACGCGCCAGATATACGGCGTGACGATCCCCCAGATCAAGGCCGATATCGGGGCGTCGGATCTTGAGATGGGAATGGTGGCGTCCGCATTCTTCATGGCGTATGCGGTCGTGGTGCCGTTCGGAGGGTTCATCGCCGACCTGTTCCGGCGGAAATGGGTGATCGCGGCGGGGGCGGCTTTGTTCGCGATCGGCGTCTTCTCCGCCTCGTTCGCGTCATCGCTCGGTCTGCTGCTTGTCACCTACGGCATCATCAACGGCGTTGGACAGAGCCTTGTGCCGGTATCCTCCACTTCGATAATACAGCAGCTGCATTCCGAATCCCGGGCCACGGCGCTTTCGGTCTATCAGATCGCGCTGTATGCGGGCGTGATCCTGTGCAGTGTCGCGTCCGGCTATCTCGGCTCTCTAGGACCGGGCGGCTGGCGCAGCGCATTCATGCTGTTCGGCGGCATGAGCATAGCGTGGACGCTCATGATCGTCTTTGCGCTGAAGGACACTCCGCCGCAGGATTCAGACGCGAAGGGACCCGCCCGGCGCATGCCGCTGCTGCGCTCGCTCAAGGAAGCATTGCTCGCGATGTTCTCCAAGCCGTCCGCCATCCTGATGACGCTCGCCTTCGGCCTTTCCAATTTCGGGAGCATCGGTTTCAGGACCTGGATGCCGACGTGTCTCCAGCGGACGTTTGAGGGGATATCTCCGGCATCGGCGGCGTTCCATTCCGTGTTCTGGTTTTATGCGGGAGGATTTGCGGGCCTTCTTGTCGCAAGCCGCATATCCGACTCGTGGAAGCGCAGGGGCAACATCGGCGCCCGGCTGGACTGCAACCTCATCGGACTTGTCCTGTGCGCGCCGGCGGTCGTCTTTGTCGCCAACAGCACCGGTTCGCTGTGGGTGACGGCGGCGGGCCTCCTTGCGTACGGATTCATAAACGCATTCTATGACGCGAACTTCATAGCGTCGTTCTACGAGGTGATCACGCCACGGTACCGCACCTCGGCATACGGTCTTTTTGCCAGCGGAGCATTCGTGATGGGTTCGTTCGCCCCGGCGATTCTGGGGTTCATGGGCGGAAGATTCTCGTTCAATGTCGCAATGTCGATGCTTGGCGTGTTCTATCTTGCCGGAGCCGCAGTGACGCTTGTGGCGAGGGTGTGCTTTCTGAAACGCGATTATGGAGACTGAACCCATGAAGGAATACGGATTCAAGGACAGGGTGGCCGTTATCACCGGCGCGGCGAGCGGCATGGGGTTGTGCGCCGCGCGGCGGCTCGCGAAAGAGGGCGCAAGGGTCGTGATGTGCGACGTGGCGGCGGATGCGCTCGAAAGCGCGGCGGCGGCGGTTCGCGCAGAGGGCGGAACAGTCGAGGCGTGCCGGACGGACGTGCGCAGGTTCGCGGATGCGGAGCGGGCCGCCGCTCTCGCGATGGAGCGGTTCGGACGCATAGACCTGCTCATCCCGTTCGCGGGCGGCAACGAGGCCAGATGCTGCGGAACGAGAGGCCGGCCTTTCTACGAACAGCCGGTGGAGGCGATCGACTGGGGGATCGACGTCAATCTGCGCGGCGCCGTGTACTTCGTCCGGGCCTGCATGCCGCACATGGTGGCGGCGAAGAAAGGGGTGATCTGCCTCATCGGCAGCGTGATGGGCGTCGAGGCGGACGGCATCGGCGCAATGTACGGGGCGGCGAAATGCGGACTGTTCAATTTCGTGAAATCGCTGGCCGTGTCGGGCGGACCGCATGGCGTACGCGCGGTGTGCGTGTCTCCCGGACCGGTGATGACCCGCCCCGGCATGTCGACGATGCTCACGACTCTCGGACGCGCCGCGGAGCCGGACGAGCTGGTGGACGTCGTGCTGTACATGTGCAGCGATTCCGCGGGCTTCGTCACCGGCGTGAACATCATCGCGGACGGCGGACACCTCTGTCTGCCTCCGCCGTACGGAACGTGATCTCCATCTTCCAACCTAAGCAAGGAGTGAAAAATGAAAACAATGCTTGAACGTTTCCTGATTGCGGTGGGTCTGGCTGCCTTTGCGGCACATTCGCCATTGTGTGCGGATGAGCCGGTTCCTGCGGTCTACAGATTGTCGGCATCCGGCAGTACTGCCTTGGGCGGCGCGTTGACGAATGCGGTGTATTGGCTGGATGAATCCGGCAGCCAATGTGCAGAGAGCTCGACGCTTGATTCCACTGCCGATTATCTTGTCAGCTGGAAGCATCCAGATAGGGGAGTGACATATTCCAAGGCTATACGCACTTCCAAAACGGGGGATATTGTCTTTGCGGGACGATCTTTAACCATTGGCGATGACTACTGGAGCAACGGTGACGGTATTCTTTATCTTTCAGCGAAGAATATTAAAACCACATTTGCAAATGACGGGTTGTTTCTTCGCTATGGAAGCATAACGCTGTTAAACGACAACAACGCCAACTATGAGATATATGGCAAGGTTACCGTTCTTGCCGACGGGTCGGATAAAGGAACCTTCCGTATATCCCGGAATGGCACCTTGACTAATCAGACTGTCAATTTCCACGGGCCATTGGTCGGATCAGAGTCGGCGAAGTTCTCGATTTCAATGGTTACCGCCAGATTTCTTGACGCTTCACAATATAAAGGTACGATTGTTTGTGGGAATAACAGCGGTTTGGGGATGAGCGGCGTTTCCCAGTCTAAAGTGAGTGTTTTGACAAACGGCACGATATTCGCCGCTTCGGCGACAGACGACTGGACGCTTTCAACG
>SUVZ01000551.1 GCA_015061765.1 Lentisphaerota bacterium | reverse complement strand
CCACCTGCGCTTCTTCCGCCGCACCTCGTCGCCCTGCAGTCTGCCACGTGCGATGTTTGCGACAAGGTTCCTGTCCTCACGGCTGCGCTCCAGCCTGCTGATTGGCGCCTCCACGCCGTCGAGCTCCGGCGCATCGACAAGCTCGATGCCGCGCTTCGCGAACTCGCGCTCGATGATCTCCATCGCCTCCGCCTCGGGAAGCATGACCGGCGGATTCATCGCGACGCATCCGAACGCGCCGAATCCGTCGCCGGCCAGCGCCGCAGGCGGCAACGGACACACGTCCGTCGCCGACGCTTCCCGCTTCTCGTCATTCCTTGCCGCCGCATCCGGCGCGACAGCCGTTGGCAGCGCCGTCTTCGGAGACGGTTCGGCCGCCGCGTCGAGCGCAAGCGACTTGAGGCTCATCGCCGCCGCGCCGAGCGTCGACGCAAGCGCGCGGATTCCGCGCCAGCGCGTCGGCACGCGGGCGAAATCGGGCATACCGATCTCGTGGATCGTCGGATAGCGCGGTGCGCTATAGCTCCTCTTCGGCGTCACTGTCGCTTTCATCGGCCTTCCTCCTCTTTTCAAGCTCTTCCTGCCGCGCCAGCTCCTTTTTCTCCCATGTCGCGAAGTCGGGATATTCGGCGGCGATCTTCGCAAGCCGCTTCCTGATGCCGGACAATGCCGCGTCTCCACTTTCCTTTAAGGCGAAAAGCGCAGAGGCGATGCGCTCGGATTCCTTCGCGAAGCCAGACTGCCGGGCATGCAGCGCAAACGCCAGCACGTCCGCCGCACGGTCTTCGTCCAACGTCACCTTAAGTTCCGCGGCATCCTCCACATAGCCGCAGACAAGCACTACGTCGCGCGCGAGCCGCGCCTTGTCGTACGAGACCCTGCGGACATCGTTTGTTTCCGGAGGTTCAAGCCGAGCCTCCCACCAGACACACCCGTATGCAAGGAACTTCGCGTTCGCGGCACCGTCCTTCGGCAGAACGATCCATCCGTCGCCGCTCAGTCTTTCGTCGAGCGCCAGGCCGCTCATCCTTATGTATTCATCCGTCCAAAAAGCGCCCGAATCCGCCGGATGCGGACTCACCTGCGCATACGTCGCCCCGGCGACATCCGCAAATCCGATTGAAGACAGCTCTTTCGTGAGCGTATCAAGATCTGGGCTGGTCCCCGCCGCAACGGTCTTGGCTCCCTGGGTGCGCACGAATCCGTCATCTTCGCCAAGGGACCTTATGGTCACGGCAGATTCCGCAAACCAGGCGTTCCGCCAATAGTCGAAGTTGGACTCGCCGTCTCCATACACCGTAATCTTCACGGACGGCCCATAGTCCGGAAAGATTCCGTAAAGACCCTCGATTAGGTTTGTCGTCGACGCGAACAGCGCCAGTTCGCGATCGCCGTACTGCAATGCAACGAGGCTGCCGCTGATGCCGTCTTTCAGTCCACGCCAGTTGGTATACTCACGCACATCTTCGGCAACGCAGCCATCTGCCAAAAACGGCGAAACGTCATCCGTCCCACTCCTGAAGATTCTGATTCCCTCCTTCGAATAGGGCGGATACGGAAACACGGGTTCGAATCGGTTGATCTTCAGTTTGCCGTCCACGCGGGCAAGGCCGACTTCAAGCGTCATCCCGCGGAAGAAAAGCCAATCCCCCGTAGCCGAAGCATTCGCCGTGTCATGGACAGCGGAGAAGCAGAACCGCCGGAACGGACACTTCCCGCGCAGGACGTTCCTGACGCGCATGTCGACACTGTAGGTAGCACGCACAGAATGCTCGAAGCAGGCATCCTCCTCGCCGGGGAGTCCATGTTCCGGCTCGACATGGGCCAGATTCGCGAGCGACGCAAGATCGACAATCTCGACATCCGCCACGACAACGACCTCTTCGGCGTTGGTCGGTGCTCCGGCGGCCAGTTCAAGCGACTCCGCCGCGCCTATCAGATCTATGATGGTGCCTTCGTACAGCCATTCACGCGAAGTTTCGGTCGTTCCGTCTGCATAGACCGCAACCTCGTCGCCGTCCGTCCCTGCGCCGAGACGATCATGGATGCGCGCCTTGCCGCCATCGTTCTCCGGCAGTTCCGTTTCCATCCACTTCTTAAATAGCTTGTAGACGGTTTTTCGCTTAAGGGATTTGTCTGCGCTCTCGGCATCACCCCTCTCCCTGTCCGCCTCGTACCGGACGAGCGTCGCCATGCCGTCGTCGATCAGCCGCTTGACGCGCTCGGCGCGTCCGGGCTTCTGATAGACGGAGGCCTTAGCAAAGACCTCATCGACGGTCTTCTTCGCATCTTCAGCCGAGAGGCAACGCGCTTGGCTGACGTTCTGCGCATAATTGGTGGCGACATCCAGCAGCACCTCGCCTTCGCCCGCCGTCGCAGCAAGCGAGAAAACCGAAGCGGCGACCGCCGCAAGAAACGCTACTGTCCACTTAAGGCTCTTCTTCATCAAGTAGCACTCCCCTTGTCAAAATCCGCAGTCATAGACTGTCTCCCATTCAGAGAAGCGACTGCCCGCCGTCGACCGGGATAATGCATCCGGTTGTGGCGTTCGCCTCGAGAAGAAAGACGACTGCACGGGCGACGTCTTCAGGGCTGGGCCTTCCGAGCGGCATCTCGCCAGCCTTCTCGCTCACGCCCTCCGGCGCAAGCACAGGACCAGGAGCGACGGCGTTCACTCGAATCGTGTCCGCGAAAAGCGCGGCGTACTTCTTCGTGTCGGCAAGAAGCCCGCGCTTCGTCCTCTCGTATGCATCGCGC
>SUVZ01000042.1 GCA_015061765.1 Lentisphaerota bacterium | reverse complement strand
CAAAACTGGGACGGCTTAAGGTTAAGACCCCGCCCGTTCCCTCAATCAGCGGAGCAGGATGCGCATGCCGTTCGCCTTCTCCGCCCATTCGCCGAGGAGCGAGGTGAAGGCGCCGTCGCCGGTGAACTTCACGCGGGATACGCACGATGCCTGGACAGCGAGCGGGAAATGAGTGCGATTGACAGATTGAACGAGGGGGATGTAGGTGCCATTGTGAAAAACCGAGACGGAGTAGGTTCCGTAGCGGTAGTCGAACACAAAGCGGAACGTGTACTCGACTCCGGTCTGCGGCGTCACGCCGTCCGCCGCGACATCGACCCATCCATCCGTCGTCCAGACCTGGAAATTGCCGTTTGTCCCGAGCCACAGAGCGCACTGCGCAGAACCGCCGGGAGTCGCCGTCTCCTGCGGCACGGCGTCGAAAGCCGCAGTCACCTCGACCGTGGCTACATTGCCGCCGGACGCCGAGCCGGGCGTGAACACGTTTTCGCCGGCAAGCTCCGCCGTCCACGAGCCTGCGTCCCATGCAACGGCGGGCGACCATGCCCCCGTGCGCCCGGTCGTAAGGAACGACTCGTCGATCCAGCCAAGCATCGATGCCGCCGGGCGAAGGTATATTTCGGCAAAGACGGGATTATGGTCGGAGGCGGCGATGTCGTCTATCACGTATGCGGAAGCCGTATAGATGTCGTCTGCGTGTGCGGTATCGACGGCGATGTAGTCGATTATCGATCCGCCCGTCGCGTTGCGGCCGTGGTAGGTACGCACGCCGTTGGTCGGCGAGATTATCGTCATGAACTCCTTCATCAGAGCGATTTCGTCGCTGCCCGGCCCGGCGTTCCAGTCGCCGCCGAGAAAGACAGGTTTGCCGCTTTCGGCATACTGCGCAAGGCTTTCCCGGATTTCGGGGATGCTGGCCATGCGCGCATCATGCGCGGTGATCGTGTCGTTCCCGGCCTGTTCAAGGTGCGTTGCCGCGATGACGGCTTTGTCGAACTCGGCTACCACCAGAAAACGTTTGTATCCCGCATGCGAGAGTGCCGTCCATTTCCATGAAACCGGCTCTTCTTTCGACAAGACGCAGTTGCCCTGCGAGCCTTCTCCGTAGAACGTCTTGTGCATGCCGGTCAGCTTGGCGAGCACGGTGGCCTCGGGATGCCCTTCCGAGTCGCGGATTTCGTTGAGACAGCAGAAATCTGGATTCTCCGCGATGATGCGGTCGGCGATGCGGTCTTCGATGATGGTTTGCGTCGCGGCATCGTAGGCGTAGTTTATGTTGTAGGTCATGAGACGGAATGCGCCGTCGGGCATTGACGCGCGCTGCGCGGGCGGCTCCGCAGGCTCCGGCGCGGCGAACTGCGGCGTACCGTCGGCAATCGAAATCGCCGCGTCAGGTCCCGCCGCCGCGCTCGCCGCCAGCTGCGCGTCCGTCAAAACGCCGCGCCAGATGCGCACTTCGTCGTATGCCGCGAGCGCGTCCCTGTCCGACGCGTATTGGGAATGCCCGAGATACAGGACAGGATCGACGATCTTCTGTATGCCGTCAGGCATCGTCATCGATCCAGACTTCTGCAATTCGCCCGTCTTCACATCGCGCCGCTGCCACTTGACGAGCGTCGCTTCGCCCTGTCGCTCGAATGTCACGGCGATGTAGTAGTCCGTCCCGATTTCGTATGGTGACGTCGTGCCGTCAGTTGCCGTTTCGCCAGGATTCTTTGCACCGGCGCGGTCTTTGTTCAGGTTCGTCCCGTATGTCCAGCAGAGCGTGAAGTAGTGCGCATTGTCTGCGCCGTAGTCGAAGATACGCGACCAGCTCTTAACGCCATCGTGCCGCGCCCAGATTTCGATTGTCGCCGCTGTGGTGTCGAGCATGTTTGTTCCGAGATCAACATACCCCGTGCCCCAGTTGCAGTTTCCGTAGCCCATGTGAACCTTGCCGCCGTAAAGCGAAACGTATGTGCCGCACTTCACCGCATCCGTCCCACCAGCCGAGTCGGAGTAGTCGCCGTTGAAGCTCCAACGGTGCGTCAGCTCCGTGCCGAACGCAGAAATCGCCACGAATGCTACCGCACACGCGGCAACTCTCATTGTCATATTTCGTTTCATTGTTTAATACCTCGCTTCATTGTTTCAAAGATACCAGCGTTATACTACCCGGATAGTGCACTGGTATAGCAACATGCTTGCTCATGAAAAGCAAAATGTGATATAATATGCACCATCAAAGAGGAGAATAGGAAATGACACAAATAAGTTTTCGCATTGAAGACGACCTCAAGACCGAGGCGGACTACATTCTTGACCGCATCGGAATGAGCATGTCTTCCGCGCTCGGCATATTCATTCGCCAACTGATTGTGCATAGAGGCATCCCTTTTGAGGTTCGCATCCCCGACGATTCGCTTGCAAGTCCTGCAAGAATCCAGCAGGCGATGAGAGACTTCGACAACGGAAGAAGGAACTACAGCTACCACGAGCTTCCGGGCGATATCGACGACGAAGACGTTGGACGTGTTTCGTCGCACAGGAGGACGCGCCGTGCGAAAGCTCTGGTCTGATCTTGCATGGGAGCAGTTGGAATCCTGGTCTGAACGGGACAGGAAGACACACAAGAGAATATGTCTCCTCATCAAAAGCATCGACAGAAACGGCTATTCTTGCATAGGGAAACCGGAACCTCTCAAGAATGACCGCTCTGGATGATGGAGCGTCCGGATTGACGAGCGGAACCGTCTCATATTCAAGATCAGCGACGGCGACATCGTAATATCTTCCTGCATGGGTCATTACGAGTGACACCTGCCCTGACACGGCAACGACGCCGCGACTGCGGCTGAAACCGCCTGACTCTCCCGCGCCGCACATCATCGTTCCGCTTCCTTTCGCTTCCTCCTGATTTTTACGATTTTCAAATTGAATCATCCGCCCACCGTCGATTTTTGGTATAATGCGCGCCATGCAAACTCTTGAAAGAACTTTCACCCTTGACCGCGACCTTGCCCGCCGCGCTGACCGAAAGTTGCATCGGTACGGTATGAGCCTTGATGATGCACTTGCGAAAACGCTTGTGTTCGTCGTGTCCACGCGCGGCAACCCGTGGGGCGACACTGTGCGCACCATGCCGCCGGTCATTGAGTTCGACACGCAGGGAGAGCATTTCGTGGCCGATGTCACACAGGAGGGAGACCGGTACCTGGCGGAAGTGCGCGGACATCCCGAATGCTTCACGGAGGGCGGAAGCGAAGCTGAACTCCGCCGGTATCTTGTCGAGGTTACGGACGGCATGCTTTTCGGTCTTGGCGAGAAGGTCGCCCGATGAAACCCCTGACCCACAGACAGGTGGAACGCATCCTGAAGGCAGCCAACTTTCGGCACGATCGCACCAGCGGCAGTCATTTCATCTGGACAAACGCCAATGGTCGGTCTGTTCCCGTACCTCACCACGGAAACAATCCATTGCCGCAGGGCACGTTGCTGTCGATTTTCAGGCTGGCGGGTCTGCCCCCGCCGAGATGAGCCCCACCATCCGCGCCAGAGGCTGAAACCGACTGAAACTTTCGCGCCGCGTATCATAGTTTCGCCTACACCTTGAACTCCGTCGCTATTGCCTTGCCGGATGTGCCGAGCGAGGTCAAAGGGCGAACCGCGAAGGTGAGCGTCCCCCGTACATCCTTCGCGCACACGCCGCGTATTCCATGCAACTGCACGCCGAGGCGGAGGTGTTTCTCGCGCAGAGGCGCAGAGACGCAAAGGCTGTTCGAGCGGCTCCGCGTCTCCGCGTCTCCGCGTGAGAACAGTCCTCCCGCCAACAGAACGCCGGCTCCGGCTATAAATTCGCGGCGCGTCACGGCGCCTCCTTTTTCGGGAGTTTCGATTCGAGTTTGTCCGCAAGGGCGCGGGCGAAGCGCAGAACTTCGTCCATCGGCGGCTCGGAGTTTTTGCGCCAGGCGAAGATCTTGGCCGTGGGCGGGACGTTCATCGACACCATCTCGCAGCATTCGAGGTAGTTGGCGGCGCGTTCCATCTCCTCGAAAAGGTGCGCGCGCGGCTTTGGCTGCGTCATGTCGCCTTCCATCGCCTTGCGCAGATTGCCGATAATCGCCACGAGCCGCTCCTCCTCGCCCGGCTTGAACGGTTGGGCGGGAATCATCGTTTCGAGGTCGCGGCAACGGTAGCAGCCCATCATCGCCGCAATTGCCGCAGGGTCGCGCACCGTTCCGTCCGCATAGAACACGCCGTGGAACGTCTCGGTGTAGCCGTGAATGATCAGGTTGAAGAAGAACCACCCGAACTTGTGGCGTTCGCACGCCTCCATCGCCATGTCGTAGCCGTTGCCGTATGCCGTGCAGCCCGTCTCACTCTGTATGACGCACTTGCCGGTTTTTCTTCCGATCATATCCATCCTTGCGTAGTTCGCCTCCACCTCACCACGCGTGGACGAGTAGTCGTGAAAGGAAAGGACATCCACACAGTCCGCCGTCCGGTCCGCCTCATCCGCACTTGCGCAACCGAGCGTAACCGGTGAAGCGGGATCAAGCTTCTTGACAAGCGCACAAGCCCTACGTATGAATTCGAATGTCTTGCCCCGCCGCCGATTCTTTTCGTCCTGATCCGGTGCCTCGCCGACCCATCTGTTGTATGTCGGCTCGTTCATCACGTCCCACATGAGAAGCCCCGGCTCGTCCTTGAGCGCTTCAACTACCGCCTTTGCGTATTCGGCGCATTCACCCCATGCATCGCCTTCGAGCATCGCAGGATCCAGTCCGTTGCCGTTGAAAAGAATAGGCATGGAGTAGTAACCGGCTTGCCACGCCTGTCGCACGAACGTCACATATTTGTTTGCGGCGGCTTTGGGGTTGCTCTTGAAGTCGGCTTGAGAAACCCAGAATCTGACTGCATTGAGCCCCACGCGCTTGCCGTAGCCCAGCTCGCGCGCTGTTTTCGCCGCGTCGCCATTGATGCGGTAGTGCGTTCCGCGCACCCATGACCAGTCGTTCGTTTTCACGCCACCGGTAGACATTAGATGCGCACTTGCCGCAACTAATATCGTCAGTGCCAATTTGTTCATCATAACGCCTCCTTTACTTTTCTCTTTCGTCGATCTCTACCGGCCCGACGAGTCCCGACGGCACAAGCGGAGAATCCTTCTCGAAATAGTTCCAGCCGGTAAAGCATTTGCGGCCTTTTGACGGACGAGATGAGATGCCGCCTTCGAACCTATCGGGGAAGCGTCTCAAATACAAATGCTCGGAGCTGCCAAACCAATGTGCACGGAACTCATGCTATCGCCGCACGGCACTAAAGAAACTTGCATCTCCTGTCATGCTTGCCAAAGTCGACCGCAAATCGTATAATTCGGTTTCATTCTTCCACGACGATTTCGCCGAAGTGAAGACGCACGGGGCCGAGGAGTCCGGAGGCCAGAAGGTCGTCCTCCTTCGACCAGTGCCGCCAAGTCGTGAAAGTATGGCGACCCGACGGCGACTTTTTTCCTGCCTTCACCCATTCGGGAATTTCCTTCAAGGCGTATTCAAGGCGTCCGTCCTTCGGGACGCACTTCCACTCGCAGTCCGGCTTGCAAAGCATGTCGTCTCCGATGAGGCGGTTGGGCCAGAGGTTCGTGACGTCGATCTCGAGGTCGAACGACTCCGCGCCGTCCGGGATGGCGTCGGTAACGTCGAGCCGATACGGCGGCTTCCAAAGGACGGGAAACGCCGTGCCGTTCACGCGCACGACGGCGAAGTTCTGCACGATGCCCAAATCGAGCATGACGCGCACGCCGCCGTCATGACTGGACCGCCAATCGCCTAGCGCGATCGTCTTGCGGTAGGTCGCTGTTCCGGAGAAATAGCGGATGCCGGGGACGCTGCTCTCGTTCCAGGGGGAGAGGACGGGAAACTCAACCGAAGCCGAGGCGTCCACACCTTCCGGGAATGAGACGGCCCACGGACCTTCGACGACGAGCGGCGCGCGCGGCGCGGCCCGAAGAACGCTCTTCGAGCCATCGCTCCACGTGAGAACCCCGGAAAGCGGACGCCAGGCGAGGAGGCGCCTGCCGTGCCATTCCCGGTCCGGCGGGGGTTGCGGCCTGCCGTATTCCGGCACGGCGAAGCGCCCGCGATCCCAGACGCGCGCGGTGTGCTGCACGAAGTCGTATTCGTAGGTGACGAGCGCTGTCTTCTCCCTGCCCGGGACATCGACGTCAAAGAGCTTGTTGCCGACGCGCACGTCGATGACGCCGTTCGTGATGAACGAGGACAGGCGTTCGGTGACATCGACGACGGCGCTGGGCTGCATGCCCGGCCCCGGCACCTGCGACTCGGGGAACACGCCCCAGAGAGCGCGCTTGATGACGAGCGTGTGCGACTCGTCCGGCTCGCGAGGTGCCGTATCGAAGTCGGCCTTAACGACGTGGCGGGTGCCCTCCGCCACAGGCGAGCGCAGCATGACGAACATCGAACCGCTGGGCGGAAAGTCGAGCGCGACGACAGTGCGTCCATTCTCGATGCGCCAGACCGGCGCGGCGCTTCGTTCGCCCGTTTCGGCGTTCCAGATTTCGGGAACGCGCCCCGTCTCGCGCAGCGACACCTCGAACGAAATTGGGAATTCGTTGTCGCACGCCACGAAATACCAGTCGGCCTCTCCGCCGCGGCGGTGGTTCCACGAAACCTTTTCCCGCGTCGTCTCGAAATCCTTCGCGATGCCAAGTTTCGCCGGAGCGTCCTTGGCGGCACATTCGATCACGCCCTTCGCCCAGGCCTCGGCTACGAGCGCCGCGTAGGCCGTGCGCCCCGGCGCCGCCGCGCCGGGCGCGCGCGTCGGGCGCGAGGGCGCCACGATTCTAGCCCCCGCCGCCGCAAGCTCTCCGATCCGCGCGACAAGCCGGACGCTCATCGTGTCCTTCGCGGGCAGCACGAGCATGGCGTAGTCGGCACCGCCGGGCGTGACGAGACGCCCATCTTTCACTGTCAGTTCTTCCACGACGCGCGTCGCGCAGGTGTCGTAGTTCCATCCAGACGGCAGCGGGGACGCGATCTTGCCGTCGTTCGGGGCTTCTTCGCCAACCCAGCAGAGTGCGTCGGCGACGTTGCGCCCCTCCTGAAGCATCCACTGGCAGCGGCTCTGGTAGGCGAACCACGCCGGAACGTGCCGCCACCACGTCTGGGTGCGGTCTAGATGAGTTCCCCAGCGCCCCATGGTGAAGCCGGGGACGTATTTGTTCCCCGGCCACGGCTGGTGCGTGAAGCGGTGATAGACAATCCGGTTCACGCCGTCAGCATAGACCTGGTCGCCCTGACTCTTCATGCCGAAGGGGGTTCCAAGCCAGCGACCGAAGCGCGGCGGCCCCGCCGTGAACGCCTCCGCGCCCGTGTAGCGCCGCCCCCAGACATGCGAGAGACTGGCCGCGTGCCGCGCATTCTGCGAACCTCCGAAACCATGCGGCGCCGCTCCCGCCGTTCCCCAGAACTCCGAAAAAGGCACGTCGGCGTACTGCCCGTATTGCAGGTCGTCGCCGTTGCTCCAGCCGTAGGGCTCAAGCGAAACGAGCAATCCGTATTCGTGGCAACGCTTCGTGATTCGTCCCATGTAGTTCTCGGCAAGCAGGTCCGCCAGAAGCCGCCGGAAGTCCTCCAGAACGCGCTCGCTCTCCACGGCCGATCCCACGACACGTCCCGCGAAGACGGGCAGATAGGGGATGATCGAGTAGCCGAAGCGCCGCTCAAACGCCTTTTCGAGGCCCTGCGTCCAGTTCTGGCGCTTCGCCTCGTAGCTGTCCACGTGAATCGTCGTGAGACCTGTGCCGGATTTCGCGGGTTCGTCGCCCGGACGGATTCCTAGCACTTCACAGATTTTCACGACGTGGGCGTTGAAGCAGAAATCGACGGCCTCAGCGCTGTATTTGTCCACCTCCGGCCCCGCGCCGCCCGCAGTCGGCATCACGTTTTCACGTCCGGTGCATCTGTGACCGACACGCAGAATCGTCCAGTCGCCTGCAGGCACGTCCCAAACCAGACGACCATCCGACGCCATCTTGCCGGTTAGATCGACGATGGCACCCTTCTTCACAAGAGCCTCATCGGGCCACGCCTTCGAGTCGCGCTTGAGGTTGAGACCCCGCTCGTAGCCAGTCTTGGCGCGGAGCGCGGAAAGCGACGCGCCCTTCGTTGGCATCGGGTATGCCAGGACGGCGATGTCTTCGTAGAACCCGTTGTCATCCGTCGTTCGCGGCAGCGTTTCGTCGAACCGCCCCGGCCCGCGGAATGGCGTCTCCGTCCAGACAATCTCCTTCATGCCGCGCTCCGGCGTGTTCCACGGCCCGCCGAACGCCGACCAGCCCGAACAGATGTGCAGCCCCAGCTCCATCCCAAGGCGCTTTGATTCGGAGTGCAGGTGGCGCAGCATGTCAAACCATTCAGGCGAACCCCACTTGATCGGTCCCACGGGAAGCGAGCATCCGACGTCGAAGACGTGGATGCCGCCAAGCCCAGCCGCCTTCATCGCCTCGAGGTCGTATGTGATTCCCTCCTTCGTGACGTTTCCGTTCATTAGGAAATAGAACGTCCGGGGCTTCGCCGAATCAGGCGGGGTTTGAAAACCCTCCTCAAGCGAACTGCCAGCCGCAACGGCGGCGTACATCACTATCGCCGCGAGGCAAAATCTGCTTCTTTTCATTTGAGCCTTACCTTATTACTGGATGATGATCATGAGACCAGGGATGTCCGAGACGAGCGTCGCTTCGCTCGACGAATTGCACACGACGACTTCTTCTCCGGCCGTCTCGCCGGCCGTGAACTCGCCGGAACCGCTTGAATCGACGAACGTCGCCGTCGCGCGGTCGTAAAAGCCCGCAGTTCCCGGAGTCCCGTCCGATGCAACGCGCCGCGCGGGAACGTAGTCGAGGATGCGGTTCCCGTCCGCGTCGTCGAAACTCACGTGCGACCAGTGGCCGTATGCGTAGCCGCTTGTGTCGGTATTCCCGTTGCTCAGCATCCTGTTCGCGGCGCCGACGAAGATGGTGCGCCCGGTGAGTCCGACGGAACCAGACGCCAGACTGTTCGCGATGATCGTTCCGTTGATGGTGAACACGCCGTTTGTGAACGCGGCCTCGTTGATCTCGCTCTGGCTGGGAAGCGTGCCAATCTGCTTGGTTGACGTCGAGCGGTAACGGTATGCCCACTTTTTCTCGTTGCCCGAGGTGTCCGTCGCACTTGACGCCGGAACTCGCACCTGCCAGTCGCCCGGCTTGTTCTTCGCGTCTTCCGTCCCGATGAATGGTGGGTATCCGGCGGAGATGCCAGTGTGGTAGAAGCCGAAGCGGACGCCGAAGACTTCGGTGTCCTTGATGCCGGTATTGATGTAGGTTCTTGATTTGGCTGCCTGGACGGTCGCGAGCGGCAGGTAGGCGTTGGCGGCGAAGACGCGGAAATACTGCCCATTGCGGACGCCGAGGCGACCCAGTCGCACCGTCGTTTCACCCTCGGCGGCGCTTTCCGCGATGACGGCGGTGTTCGCCCAGTCGGCGACGTCGCCGCCCATGTCCGCCGAATCCCACGCGATAATCAGCCGCTCGTCGACGAGGCCCGACGGCACAGTCACAGTGAGCACCCCGTCGTCAACCGCAACCGCCAGTGCGCGGTCCGGCGTGAAGTCCGCGACCTCCGCCACCTCCGCAACAACCAGTTCGCCCGTCGGAGTCCCGGCACCGAACGTCCCAGTGTCGCTCGACGGCACGAACGTCCCGCCGCCGACGCGGTTCCAGAAACCGACGACGCTGTCCGACGCCCTCATGACGGGGACGTAGTCGAGCAGGAGATTGCCATCTGCGTCGTCGAAACTCACGTGCGACCACCAGCCGTAGAGGGAATATGGGATGTTAGCGGCCGTGTAGGCGGTTTTGCCGATGAACACGTTGAGTTCGTTGGTGCAAATCGCGCCTGAGAGCTGCGTTCTCATCAACGTTCCGTTCAACGTGGCGATGCCGTTGGTGAAGGCGTATTCGTTGATCTGCTCCGTGCTGACGCGGTCGGCCCAATCATTTGCGGAGTTGTGGTTTTCGCCCCGCCAATAGAACCTGAACTGCGTGATTTCCTGCGTGCTTCCCACGCCGACCAGGAATCCGCCGCGATTGGCAATGGTTCCCGTGCCATTGTTCTTGCCGCAGTTGATGGCGCAGTAAAAATCGCTTGCCCCAGTGCCGCTCTTCGCGGTCGGATAGAAACCGAAACGGAGACCGTAAACATCCTTTCCCTTGATGCCGGTATCGACGTATGCGCGTGTGCCGGTCATCTGGAGCATGTCCAGACGCTTGTAAACGACGGCCGTCGCCACGCGGCAGACGGCTCCGTTGGGGACGCCAGCGGTCGCGAGGTCGAAATCATACGAGCCGCCTTCCGATGACACGGCGTCGCAGACGACATTGGTGTTCGCGAAAACGCCGCTCGTCTCCGTGTCGTCCCACAGCAGGACCAGCCCCTTGCCGGCCTCGTCGGAGGTGGCGCGGACGGTCAGCGTGGCGCCGTTCTGGGTGCAAAAGACGGACGCCCGCGTGCTGCCACAGACGAGTGTGGCAACAAGAATGGCGAAAGTTACCCCCCTAACATTCATGACGCTGAGAAATTGTGTCCTGGTTTTGTAGAGTGAAGACCCGCGCCTCGCCGATGCGGTATCCTCTTCGTTAAACCGTACGTATGGATTTCCCACATACGGCTTTCCTTTGAGTGCTTTCCCCGTTGTCATGGACTTTCTCCTTTCTTTATTTGTCAAGCGCATATCCTGTCATACGCATTTTCCACTGTCAATATTGCGTCCTCCCTGAAATATCCACCTTTGCAAAAGGCTGTCGAACCCCTAAAGCGCCGTGCGCGGTCTTAGCGTTGCAGTTCCAGAACGCACCCCGTTCCATCAGAGGCGAGCAGCCGGCTTCGATCGACCCGGCAAGACCCGTGCAATTCTGGAAAGCGAACTGGCCGAGATGTTTCACGGTCGCGGAAACGACGAGGTCACCCGTGATTTTCGAGCAACCCTGGAAAGCACGGTCGGCAAGCCTCGTCACGGTATAGTTGACGCCCCCAACGGAAAACGTCCATGGAATGTCTGCGGCGTCGAGCGCCGATGAAGTTGCGATGCACGGGTTGTTGTTTCCGCCAGCACCAAGGGTGACGGTGTTTGCGCCGTCGCTGTTGACGGAATATGTGTAAGTTATGTTGTTGCGTACATCCGTGTACGTCGCCGCAAGCGACGGAGTGGATGCCGTCGCCAAGCAGCTCGCCGCGCCGAGAATCATTGTCAGTTTGTTCATTTTCGTTTTCCTTTCTGATTTATCCTTATGCCTACACCATTGAGAACGGGATGCCGAGAAGGTCGGCGACCTTGCGGAAGAGCGCGGCGTTGTGGCCGACGGACATTGCGAAGTGATGGGTAGGCGCTTCCATGAGCCAGCGCTCGTACCATGAATCGGGGGAGGTGGCGAGGCGCACGTGCGTCTGCGTGTTGCCGATGGCCATGATTTCGTCGTCGGTGGCCTCGGCTTCGGTGACAATGAACTTTAGTTTGCCGTCGCCGGTTTGCGTGACGCCGAGCGTGGTCACGGGGCCGTCCTTCACTTTCGCCTCGACCGATACGCCGCTGCCGCGCTTTCCGTGGTAGAGGCCGAGACCGCGCAGGATGGGACGGCCTTTTGCGATGGCAAGATGGAAAGGCCCGTCATGCCCCATAAGAATCGTGCCGCGCAGGTAGTCCGTAGTCACGATTTCGCAGAAACTGCCGCCAACACCAAGGATATCGCATATTTTCATGGCGAGCGCGGTCTTGAGGTCGCCCTCGCCGGCGCAGGGGACGCCGCGCGCCGTAAGGAGCGAATGACCGACGATGAAGCCGCTCTGGAGCCGTTCGTAGTCGTTGCCGTCCGCGCCGTGGTAATAGTAGGCGAGCGCGTCGAGGCCGAAGTCCGTTACAATGCGTTCCTGCGCGGCGGCGACGCGCGCACTCCAGTCTAGCTGTTCCTGCGTCGGGCGGTGTGCAAGCGGATCGGAAGGAGAATCCTCCGATATCTCAAACATGTCCTTTATCTCGTCTAACTTGCGGGAGACATCGGCATCCGAAACGGCTGCAAGGCGCTTGGCGAGATCGCACATTTCAAGCAATTCGACGTGGATTCCGGCGGCGCCCTGGAGCATCGTAAAATCGGAATACATGTCGAGCATCCCGGAGTAGTTGTTGCCGAGGAAGCCGAAACGCGCGCGGGACAGCGCGGCCTTGACATGCGCCGCGCGCACCCATTCGCGGATTTCGCGCCAGGCGCGCACGGCCTCCGGCCGGCCGGCGGTCGTCTCGTCCGCCATCGAAACCGCGGGCGTCTCCCCGAGTCCGAGAAGTCCGGATACCACGCGGAACGGAATCCCGGCGCGGTTGAAGGCGTTGGCGATTTCCGGCGCGGGGCAGGCGTTGCAGTGTGCGAGCCATTCGCCCGTCGTCGTCTTCGCGTAGTTCACCTGCACGGACGGCTGGAGATTGAGTATGACCGTCGGCGCCTTGCATATCTGGTGGACCGGCAGGACGGAATCGCTTGTCACATACGTGCCGATGTGCTGGAACACGATGTCGCAGAGATTGCGCTGGAAGTATTCGCCGGCCTCGATCCCCTTTTCGGAGCAATCGACGAGGCCGAAGTTGAACACTTCCGCCCCGGCGACAGACGAAAGCTCCCCGGCGACAAAGCGCCCGTAGCCTTCGAGCCGTTCCTTCAGCCCGGCGAACTGCGGCCAGTACGCCTTGAGCCCCGTCGTGTAGAGTCCGACGCGCACGCGCCCAATTTTACATTTATGAAACAAATCTTCTGATCCCATCTCGAGTTCTCGAATGACGATGAACAACCTTTTGTCAGTTGACAGCCGGCATTATACTACAGGGCAATGCAGCATGATAGACACAATTTCTGCTACAAAGTTTAGATTTTTGCTACGGCTCTTCCATGCCGCATCAAGGTCAGAGGCCGTTCTTCGACCGCCATTCACGCGGCGAAACGCCCTCGTGCCGCTGGAATACGGCCGAAAAGTAGGCAAGCGACGAAAAGCCTATCGCCTTGGCTATTCCCCGGATTGACATTTCGCTGTTCCTCAGGAGCGACTTCGCTTTATTTAGCCGAAAGGCGATTACATAGGCATGAGGGGAAAAGCCTGTCTGCGCCTTGAATTCGCGGCGAAAGAGCGGATAACTCATGCCGTGGCGCAGAGCCATTTCTTCAAGGTCGACATTTTTGGCGCTGAGTCTCAGCAGCTCGTCGCAGGATTTATCTATCGCGTCTGAATATGGTCGGCCTCTTGCAACGCCCAGTGGAGACAAATCAGCCAACAGGCCTACGGATTCCGCGACAAGCGAAGGCACAAGCGCTGTCTGCCCGCGATTGAACAGTTCCGCGATTGTACGCAGGCGACGCCGAATCCGGGTGGAATCGGCGCCCTTCAGAACGGGATGCTTCAGCGGAAAAAACGCGCCTGCGATCCGGGCCGCATAAGACCCTGTGAATCCGCACCAGCGCTCGGTCCATCCCGTCCTGGGATCGGGGCGGTACCTGTGCCACTCTCCCGGGTGGAGAACAAACACGTCGCCTGCTTCAATATCGACACGCCCGCCATGCTCGGTCTCCAGTTCCCCCCTTCCATGCCCGATGAAAACAATCTGGTAGTTCTCCAGACGACGCCCCTTCTCCCATCTGAACATGAATGCGCGAGGATGATGTGAAGGAGGATATGCGTCGCCCTGGCGGATATTGGTGAAACCAGCATCCGTCACCTTGATGCCCCAAGCCAAGTCGAACGAATCAATTGGCTTGTACACCGCCAGGTAGCTATTATCGAACTTCATTGCCTAAAGCGGGATGATACCATAAATTGCCAGAGCCAATCAATCGGGCGGACAGGGAAGCGAGTGAGAGAGAAGACAGGGGGACGATGCAATCAAAATATCGGAACTACTGCAAATTGCAGACGAACGAGGCGCACCCCTCTGGCGACCGCTTGCGCGGCTCACTTTGTCCGGGGAATATTTCGCCATGTCTCCCGCCTTTGTTCAAGGGTGCATTTCTCTCAAGAAAGCACGTATTGTACCATAATTCTCCGTGTTTGTGTCGTGTAGATTTCAAAACCGAGGCGCCCCCTTGGAACAATTCAAATGCGGAGCGCAGGAGCAGTGACATACGCAGAAAAGACCTCCAGGATGTTGCATATGAAGGCTCCACATGCGACAACATGAGCAACAATGCCGATGGCATAAAGCGGAATCCGCGGCGCGGATGGAGGCGAGTTTGGGATCAGGCCAATTGACAGAGTCTGCCGGAAGCATAGCGATCATGTCCGGCAAAGTCCCTCTCGATCAGCACATCCCTAAATCCATACGACTCGAACATCTCACGCAAGGCTTCGCCCTGTCCCTCGCCAATCTCAAAGAAAAGCGCGCCGCCAGGCTTGAGGACGTTCATTGCGTCGCCGATGAAACGCTCATAGAAGTCCAAACCGGAAACACCGCCATCGAGCGCACTCCGCGGCTCAAAATCCTTGACGCGCGGATCGAGACTTTCGCAGTCTGCGGACGTGATGTATGGCGGATTAGAAACTATCACATCAACCGATTCGGGATCAAATTCGTCAAGGCCGTCAGACACCACCAGGCTAACGGCATCCTTCAAGTCACATAACTCGGCATTCTCCCTTGCGAGAGATATGGCCTCGGCAGAAATGTCAGTGCCAAGGAACACGCCATGTCCGAACTCTTTCGCCAGGCTCAGGATTATACATCCGCTGCCTGTTCCCACGTCGACCACAAACGGAGCCTTTCCGGACGGCCCATAGTTCGCCCGGAGATGCTTGAGCACCCTTTCCACAAGCTCTTCCGTCTCGGGGCGCGGTATAAGGGCCCTCCTGTCGCACTTAAGCGTCAGTGTTCGGAAATCCCACTCGCCAAGCACATACTGCACCGGCTCGCCCTTTACAAGCCGCATCATTCCTCGGCGCATGGCCTCCAAATGCGCCTCCGGCACCGTCTTCTGCATATGCGAAGCCAGAAAGCCACGGCCGATGCGCAAAAGGCGAGCGGCAAGGAGTTCGGCGGCAATATGCGGGTCGGGAACTTCATGCCGTTCAAGATAGCCGGCGGCAAGACCGATCACATCACTCCAAGTAGTCGTCTTATTGGTCGCTTCTGCCATGCGAGATGAACTCCCTGAATCGTTCAGAACAGCCAAAGAACAAACCATATGACCGCAAACACCAGAAACACGGTCAGGAATCGCGTTTGCCTGCGGATTCTCGCGGCCCCATGGCTCGTGCACCCAAAAGCGCGCACACCGCCAC
>SUVZ01000550.1 GCA_015061765.1 Lentisphaerota bacterium | reverse complement strand
GCACGGTGGCGCACCTGCTGTCAAGGCAGGGCTTCCTCTCGACCCTGCATACACTACGGAGAATCTTGAACTTCTCGAGAGGGGCTGCGACAATCTTCTGGCCCACATCGATATCATCCGCCGCAGTGGGGTGCGTCCTGTCGTGTGCCTCAACGCGTTCTATACTGATACAGAGAAAGAACGTCAGCTTGTGCGCGAGGTCGTCGAGAAGGCCGGTGCTCGTTTTGCTGTGTCTGACCACTGGCTCAAGGGCGGAGAAGGTGCGCTTGAACTTGCCGAGGCTGTTATCGCCGCATGTGACGAGCCGAATAATTTTGCATTCCTTTGCGATCTGGAAGAACCTCTCAAGGATCGCATCGAAAAGCAGGTCAAGGAAGTGTACGGCGGAGACGGAGTGGACTTCGAGCCGCTTGCGCTTGAAAAGCTTGCGCAGTTCCAGGCCGATTCTGAGATTGCGCGTCTGCCGATATGCATTGCCAAGACGCAGTATTCACTCTCTCACGATCCGGCACTCCTTGGTCGCCCGAAGGGTTGGCGCATGCCTGTGAAGGATGTTCTGATCTATCGCGGTGCGGGCCTTGTGGTGCCTGTCGCGGGCGAAATAAAGCTTATGCCGGGCACATCGGCTTCGCCTGCATACCGCCGTATTGATGTGGATGTCGCATCGGGGCGCGTGAGCGGTCTGTTCTGATTTAGGAAGGATATTCTAGGTGGACAAGGTTTTTCTCAGGAAGGGACGCGAACGTTCCGTTGAACGCAGGCATCCTTGGATATTCTCTGGCGCAGTGGAGCGGGTAGAAGGTGTGCCGTCCATAGGCTCGACCGTCGCAGTATGTGCGTTTAACGGTGCGGTTTTGGGCTATGGATGCTGGTCGCCGCAGAGCCAGATCCGTGTGAGGATGCTGTCGTATTCGCCTGATGCCGTTCCCAGCGGTGAATATGTGAAGTCTCTCGTGTCCGCCGCCATTGAGCGCCGTGCATCTGCTGATGGGGTTTCTCCCCTTGCAGTGGCAAATCGTGGAGTGCGGCTTGTTCATGGCGAGTCGGACGGCTTGCCGGGTGTGGTCGCGGATTCATACGACGGATGGTGCGTTGTCCAGTTCGCCAGCGCGGGAGCGGAGCGTTTTCGGAATGAAGTGGTTTCCGCCCTTATGGAGGCCGGCGCGAAAGGTGTATTCAATCGCAGCGACGTCGATTCTCGCAAAAGGGAAGGTCTTTCAGAAGAAGGAACCGTAGGTGTGCTCGCAGGGGCGGAGCCCCTAGATTTCATTGAGATCCATGAAGGTGCAATCAGGTATCTTGTGGATGTTCGCAACGGACACAAGACCGGCTTCTATCTCGATCAGCGAGAGGCTCGTGCGCAAGTCGGGGCGTACGCGGCAGGGCGCGAGGTGCTCAACTGCTTTTCCTACACGGGCGGGTTCGGTCTGGCCTGTGCGGCTGGCGGTGCCAAGAGTGTTGTGAACCTTGATCTTTCAAAGACGGCGCTCCAGCTTGCCGAACGCAATTTCGACCTTCTTTTTGGTGGCGGTGTTCCGCGCTGTCCTGTCGGGTTCTGCTGTGCGGACGTGTTCAAGCAGCTTCGCCTTTACCGTGATCAGGGGCGGCAGTTTGATCTTATCGTTCTTGATCCGCCAAAGTTTGCGGATACCAAGGCGCAGCTGATTCGTGCGGCGCGCGGATACAAGGATATCAATCTTCTTGCCATGAAGCTTTTGCGCCCCGGCGGAATCCTCGCGACGTTTTCGTGTTCAGGTGCCATGACGGCGGAATTCTTCGACACCGTATGCCGTGAAGCCGCCTGTGACGCAAAGCGCGACATGCAGATTGTCGCCCGTACGCGTCAGGCGTCGGACCATCCGACGGCATTGTCCTTTCCTGAGGGGGAGTACCTCAAGGGACTTGTGCTGAAAGCTGTTAAATGACGCGTTGCCGCCTGATTGTGGTATAATACGCCGCATGACATTTTGGTTCTTTTTGCTTGGTATTCCTCTCGCGGCGTTGGGCTTCTTCGCCGTGGTTCGTCCATCTCTTGCCGCGAAGGCTTTGGTTGCCTTCCCGCGTAACCGGCAGGCTGCCGTTGCGCTTTGCGCACTCGGCTGGCTTGGCACGGCCTATGAGTTGGATACAATTGGCATAGAGGTGTTCGACAGATTCCTTAAGGCGTTCCCGTTCGAGATTTGGATACTGGCCTTCGTGCTCACGGTTCTCACTTGCTGGTGGATGCCGAACCTTCTTCCGATACGCGGGCTTTCGGCGATATTCATGCTGTTTCCTGCTGAAATGTTCCATGTGATACGCCTTGAGCCTACTCAGTGGCGTTTGGTTCTGGTTGTGATCGCCTACATCTGCATCATCGCCGGAATGTTCGGAATGTTCTATCCGTGGCGCATCAGGCAGTTCTTTGCATGGTTGGCGGAGAAACCGGCGCGAACAGTCATTGCCGGCGGAGCAGTGCATTTGACTGGAATGCTTTGCCTTGTGCTAGGCTGTGCCCTTTGATTTGAATCTGGAGTTTACATATGTCCACAACGCTTGAAAAGATACTTGCAAATCCTGACCTTTATCCAAGGGATGTGCCGCGCCTTGGCGAATGCAAAATCACCTCTCCCGTGCGCCACAACGAGTTCGTAGATGGGGAGGACCGCATACTTGTTACGGAGAACAGCACGGTCGTGAAATATCTCACGGAGAAGCTTGGCCGTGAGCCGAGTTTTGAGCGCGCCGGTCCGCATGCCAAGATTTATCATGATCCGAACTGGA
>SUVZ01000549.1 GCA_015061765.1 Lentisphaerota bacterium | reverse complement strand
AGTCGTGTACGGTGTAAGGCCCGGCCATCCGATCATCTACCGCGTGCCCGTCACCGGTCTGCGGCCGATGAAGATTTCCATCGCCGCAAAGAACGCAAAGTGCGCAAAGAACCGTAGCGAATGTCTTTGCGTCCTTTGTGGTAGAAAAATAACCTTCAACCCGGCTACGCAGGTTCTCACAGGTTCCATTGACGAGCCCGGCAATTACCCGCTTACGATCTTCGCGGAAAACGCGAAGGGCAAAGCCGAGAAAACGCTGACCATCAAAGTCGGGGAAAAGATTTCGCTTACGCCGGCGATGGGCTGGAACAGCTGGAACTGCTTCTCCTGGAACGTGACGGCAGCCGATGTCCGCAAGGCGGCGGATGCGTTCGAGAAGACAGGACTTGCCGACCACGGCTGGTCCTACATCAACATTGATGACTTTTGGCAGAATAAGCCTAAGTCGTGGATGAAGGATCTTCACGGTCCGGTGCGGGACGGAAACGGAAAGATCAACACGAACAAGCGTTTCCCGGATATGAAGGGTTTGGTCGACTACCTTCATTCAAAGGGGTTCAAGGCCGGAATTTATTCTTCGCCCGGACCGAAGACATGCGGCGGATGCGAAGGAAGCTGGCAGCACGAGGCGCAGGATGCAGAGGCTTATGCCGAATGGGGCTTTGACTATCTGAAGCACGACTGGTGCAGTTATGGCGACGTTGCCACCGGTGAAGGCATTGAACGCGCAATGCGTCCATATCGCATCATGGGCGAGGCGCTCAAGGCGCAGAATCGCGATATCGTGTTTTCGCTCTGCCAGTACGGTAAGGATAACGTGGGCTGCTGGGGAATGAAGGTCGGCGGACATAGCTGGCGTACGACGGGTGACGTGTTCGACAGGTGGTCGTCGATCGTCAACGCGATAAAGGTGCTCAAGACGCAGTGGCGGTATGCAGAGCCGGGCGGATGGAACGATCCGGATATGCTTTGCGTCGGTCCGATGTGCTGGAACGAATTCAAAGGAAGCCGTCTCGCGCCGAACGAGCAGTATACGCACATTTCGCTCTGGGCGCTTGCCGCCGCGCCGCTTATGATCGGCTGTGACATGACGAAGCTTGACGATTTCACTCTCTCGCTTCTCAGAAACGACGAGGTGATCGCAATCGATCAGGACCCGCTGGGGAAGGCGGCGGCGTGTATCGTGGACAAACGGAGTTACGATATATGGGCGCGTCCGCTTGCGGACGGATCCATTGCGGTCGGTCTTCTGAACTATGGTATGGAAGAGCGCGAAATCGTTTTTGACATGCATGCCGCCGGTATGGAAGGCGAGTGGAAAGTCCGCGACTGCTGGAGACAGATTGACGAGGGAATGGTGACGAAGGTTTACAGGACGCGTGTTTATGGACATGCGACGCATCTCGTCCGTTTCATTCCCGGGAACAACGCGAAGCTGCGCTTCCGTGACATTCGCGAAGGAAGGTGACAATGTGTAAAAGTGGAAATGAGTTCGAGCCTCAAGTTGGCGTTCGAGATGGGAATTGGAAATGGATACTGGCAGAATTGGCACTACTGGCAACATTCAACGCTGCGTTTGCCGCTGCGCCGCTCGTTGCGCTGCCGTTCGAGAAGGATGTCGGTGTCAGTTCGGCTCGTCCCGATCCTGTTGGAGCGGGTGCTATTGAGATTGCCGCGCCGAGGCAGTGTATGGGAGGGCGAGCGTCTCCGCGAGCCGTCGTCGTCCGTGCTGCGGATTTCGGCTTTTCCGAGACGAACGACAACAACGTTGTCGCCATAAACGCCGCTCTTGCGGAGGCGAAGAGAATCGGCGCATCGCGTGTCGAACTCGCTCCCGGAACCTACCGCTGCTTCCACGGTGACAATTGCAAAGTAGGTCAGACCTACTTTGCAATAAATTCGAATATAACAATTGAAGGCTTCACCGACTTTACTTTCGACGGAAAGGGTGCGGAGCTTGTGTTTCGGCGTCCGCCGCGATATCCGATCGAACCTTCCTGGGATCATGACGGTTCGGGCGCGAACTTCGTCATCCGCAACTGCCGCCGGGTGCGCATCGGCAACATGGTTTGCGACTGGGACTGGCGCGCGATGCCGCTTGCCACGTGCGCAAAGGTCGCGGCGACGCATGTCGATGACGCGGATAACACCTCTTACATCGACTACGAGCTTCTCGGTTGCGGCGAGCGGCATCCCTACTACGGCAAGATATTCCCGTTCCAGCGCACTCAGCCGATGACGGAGGATTTCCGCCGCTTCGTGCGCGGACCCCAAATCTGGCATGGCACGTACGAGGGTGAGATGGGCTGCAAAACGCTCTGGCTTTCGCCGACGCGCGTCAGGGTATATCCGTTCGTCGAAGACCCCGGGCGCATCAATTGGCAGGGACCGAACAAGCGCGAGTTTTCGCCGAAGCTCAACCGGAGCATTGTCCGGCAGCATAAGGTCGGCGAGACGTACCGCATCGCCCACGCCTATTACGGAAAGGGCTGTTTCACGCTTGTTTCAAATGAGGATTTTGAGCTGCACGACATAGAGATCCCGTCGTGTTTCGGCCATGCCGTCTATGTCGGCGGAACGCAGAAGAACTGGCGCATCAGGAACATGACGGTCGCGCCTCGCGACCTGCGGCATCCGATTTCGTCTTCGGCGGACACCATTCATTTCGTACGTTCGCACGGTAACGCGATCATAGACAATCTCACTGTGAAGCTCGAACAGGATGACGCCATCAACGTACATGACCGCTTCACGGTCGCGAAGAAA
>SUVZ01000548.1 GCA_015061765.1 Lentisphaerota bacterium | reverse complement strand
GGCAAGATCATCGCCAAGATCGGCGAGGGCCGCCCGGATGTTCTGGATGCGATCAAAAACCGCGAGGTGAAGCTCATAATCAATACGCCGAGCGGACGCCGCGACGCGCGTGCGGACGACTGCCGCATCCGTCAGGCGGCGATCAAGTACAAGGTGCCGTATCTCACCACGCTCGCCGCCGCGAAGGCCGCCGCCGAAGGCATCAAGGCCGCCCGCGAAGGCAAGGGCGAGGTGCGTTCGCTCCAGAGCTATCACGTTTCCATCGGGGCGTGAGTTGATTCATCCGGCAAGGGCTCTTCCGTGGGAACGGAGGGGCTTTTGTCTTTATTAGACAGGAGTATCAGGAATGTCATACAGCAGTATCAGCCAGATAGTTGCGGCGTTGTCGGTTGCCGTATTGGGTTTTGCGAGGGCGGCATCCGTGCCGGTCGAGTGGGACTTTCCTCGCGAAGGAGGGTGCCACGAGGGGCTGGCGTTTGCGGATGGTGTGACTGGCGTTCTTGTGTGGGGTGGCGGCGATACCGTAAAACTTACCATAGGTCGCGGCGACATGTGGGATCATCGCGGCGGGTATAAATGGATGGTTTCGCAGAACTACAGCAACATCGTGTCGCTTGTTCAGTCTGGCGCGAAAGATGAGTTGTACGCGCTTTTCAGGAAGGATACGCCTCCGAACGAGCCGCGCAATCCATGCATGCTGCCGCTTGGGCGCATCATGCTGAAGGTGCCGGGCGCGACGCTTCAGACGGGGAGTCTCGATCCCAAGACGGGGCTCGGGACGCTTGACTTCACCATCGGCGACGAGACGGGGCGTGTGCACATTGCGATGAGCAAGGCTTCCCGCGCCCTTGCCATGCTCTTCCCCGATGGCGTCAATTTCAAGGTGGAGGTTTTGCCGTCATTTGAGATGCCCAAGGTTAAGGCGACGCTTGCGCCACGTGAATTCAGGCCTGTTGAATGGTTCGCCGACAATGACGGGGATGGCGGCGGATTCAACTGGGCTCTTCCGGCGGACAAGAGCGTTTCGCTCGCATGGAGGAAGTCTGGCGGAGATGTGTTCGTCGGCACTTCACGCGGGGGCGAGAAGATTTCGTTCCCGGCATCGTTTGACCGTGTGCGCGGCGAGTCTGTTGCGCATTGGACGAAATTCTGGGCCAGGGGCGCGCGGATATCGGTGCCGGATCCCATTATCCAGCGCATGTTCGACTACGGAATGTACAGGTTCGGCGCAATGACCGATCCAGACGGCATACCGGCCGGACTTCAGGGTGCGTGGCTTGAAGACGACAAGCTCGTACCTTGGAATGGAGACTATCATTTCAACATCAATGTGCAGGAATGCTATTCGCCCGCATATCGCGGCGGACACTTCGCCAATCTCATGCCGCTGTTCCGCATGGTGCTTTCCTGGAGGGAACTGCTCCGCGACAATGCCCGCAAGTTTGCCGGAGTGGACGGATACGTGTTGCCGCACTCCGTTGATGACCGCGGCGTATGCATAGGCGGGTTCTGGACCGGAACCATCGACCACGCCTCTACGGCGTGGGTAGCGTCGATGATGTACCGCTACGTGAAATACTCGGGTGATGTCGGGTTTCTGCGTGCTGACGCCTATGATTTTATGAAAGGTGCGATGCTTGTGTACCGGGCGATGATGGAGGAGCGCGAAGGGCGCCTATCAATCCCTGTCGGGCCTTCTCCCGAATGGGGCGCCAAGGATGTGCAGAAGGCAGTGGGACGCGACCCCAGCTTCCAGCTTGCGGCAGCGCATCGCCTTGCTCGAGATCTCATTGATGCAGCGAAGCGTCTGGGTGAGGCCCCTGATCCGATGTGGCTTGACGTCGAGAGGCGTCTGCCGGCATACACCGCCGATGATTCGGGCATCATGCTTTTCAAGGGACAGCGCTTTGTCGAGTCGCACCGCCACCATTCGCATATGGCCGGACTCTATCCCTTCGACACGATCAACTTCTCCGACCCGAGGGATCTGAAAGTCGTAGAGGCCACGTACACTACGTGGACGCGCATGGGGACAGGCCTTTGGAGCGGATGGTGCGTTCCGTGGGCGTCTATTCTGCACACGCACATAGGAAACGCACCTGCGGCGGTATTCATGCTCCATGCATGGGACACATTCTTCACGAATCCCGGTTACGGTTCACGTCATGACGTGTACAACCAGGGGTTCTCGGTAATGCGCAGGGGCACGAACGCAAGACGTTTTACGCTGTCAGGCGATGCTCCCGGCGAAGAGATAATGCAGATGGACGGCATGTGTGCATCCGTCACCGCGATCATGGAGCTTATGGTCCATGACGTGAACGGCGAGCCGAAATACTTCCAGGGTTGCCCTGCGTCATGGAAGGAGGTGTCGTTCGAGAACATCCGCCTTTCTGACGGACGCGTCGCTTCAGGCCGCCGCAAACGTGGCAAGGTGTCTGTTGTGGTATCCGAACCGAAATGAAGAGGCACGCCAATCCCGTAGTTCTTTTCTTTAGGGGTTCGCTTTGTGAGATGAGCCGGCGTGAGTTTGATGGACTCGCTATCATAAGATCCATCGAGGGAGGCCGCACATTCAATGCGGGCAATCGTGCCTCGATTGGGCTGGAACTGCCGCCCTATGGCTTTTCCTTCTTCAGCATCATCCGCTGACATTTTAAAGTCGGTCGCCGGACAAAGTAAATGCAACTATGGGCAGGTTAAATGCAAGGTAGGTTATTGATTTGCATTTAGTTTGCCTTGTTGCATTTAACTTATGCCAAAAATCCGTTGAT
>SUVZ01000547.1 GCA_015061765.1 Lentisphaerota bacterium | reverse complement strand
GGCCACAGGGGATACGCAAAGTCCCATGTACCAGATAGTGGTCGGGGTATCGCTCATAACCACATGCCTGAATCCGTTTATGCTGCGCATATCCGACCCCGCGGGGGATTTCCTCGAGCGCAAGATTCCAGAGCGCGTAAAGGGTTGGATTGCCCAGTATAACGTATGGCTTGCGCGTATCCGGGAGGCGTCGGTTCCAGGTGAGGTATCCTCTCGAGTGCACAGGCATTTGGCGTACCTTGCCGTGTGCTGGGTGATGATGTTCTCGTTCTCGGTCATTGCCTCCATGCTCAATGGATACGACTGGTCGCGCTTCTCTGTGTTCTTCAATGACCACAAGAAGGCCTTTTTTGCGCTTGCCGCCAATCTGCTTTTTCTTGCGATGCTCAAGCCGATATGGACGGCAGGGCGGCATCTTGGCGAAGATGTCGGTGAGCTGCTTCTTGCCGGTGTGAAAAGCGGTGGCGGAAAGAAGTGGAGGCGTGCTGTGCGCCGGATGGCTCGCAGCTGTACATTGCTTGCCGTCTCTTTTGTGACTGTGGCTGAAATTGTCATGATGGACATCAACCTTATGCCGGAGGAGATCTATGTACGCATTGGCATTGTGGTTGTGCTGGCTGTCGCAATTCCGCTTGCGGCTAAATATCTCTGGCCGGCAGTCAGTTCCGCAGGTGTGCAGTTCAACGAAGCGCTTGAGGCTGAGACGCGCATGGCGGCACAGCCCAAGCCGCTTACCTTTTCCCTTCCGGAGGACCGTTTCCTGAAGGTTGAGTTGCCTGAAACATCTCCTGCCGTTGGCATGACGATCAAGGCTCTCGACATCCGGGCAAAAACAGGAGCCAGCGTAGTGTCTGTAACCCGCGACGGCAAACGTTACGGCAATCCAGGGGCGGACTGGTGCTTTGAACTGAACGATGTAGTCGAGGCGATTGGTGAACCGAAAGAACTGTCGTCTCTCAAGGATCTTCTTGGTGTCGTCGTGTCGACACATGAAAATGACGACTATATTTAGGATGAACCAATCGACGCCAGAGAAACTAGGAAGACCCTCGGCATCGAGACCGCTGAACTGAAAAGACGCCTCTCCTGAACGTGCCGGTGCAGAAACACAACAGTCTGTCGGATATGCGTTTTGTTGTGGTATAATATACGCACATTTTCACAACAGAAAGTCGAATGTAAATGAAACCGATTTTGCTTTTGGGAGCGGATGCGTTCTCTCCGTTCCGTCTTGATGCTTTGAAGTCCGCCATGGGCAAGCTCGTCCCTGGTATGGAGAAGGCCGATCTGCGCGCCCGCTGGGTGTATGCGATCGAAGCCGAGGATGAGAGCGGCGTTCTGCCGGAGAGCCTTGAGCGTGCCGCCGCCCTGCTTAGCGTAGCGGACGAAAAGTCCGGTTGCGGTCGTGCATCGAAGGCGGCTTGCTGCGAGACGTCCTTCTTCGTTTCTCCGCGCAAGGGAACAATCTCGCCCTGGTCCACGAAGGCCACGGATATTTTCAAGAACTGCGGCGTGAAGGGCATCAAGCGTGTCGAACGCGCAATTCAGTTCACGGTATGCGGTTCTGGTGCGTCGGCGTTTCCGACTTGCTTCGATGAGGTGAAGCCCGCGCTTCCTGCGCTTTTCGACCGCATGACCGAAGGCGTGTATCTTGATCTTGACGACCTTTTCGACGTTCTGCCGCCCCAGCCCGGCCGTGAGTTCGATGTACTTGGCCGCGGTATTGAGGCGATCCGCGAAGCGAACGTAGAGCTCGGTCTCGCAATCTCCGAGCCGGAGATGAAGTATCTTGCTGATTCCTTCAAGGCGGCGAAGCGCAATCCCACCGACACCGAGCTCGTTATGTTCGGTCAGGTGAACTCCGAGCACTGCCGCCACAAGATATTCGGCGCGGAGTTCATTATTGACGGAAAGAGCCAGAAGGATTCGCTCTTCGGGATGATCAAGAACACTCACAAGAAAAACGGCAAAGGAACTCTTGTTGCGTACAAGGATAACTCCTCCGTCGTCGAAGGCTTCAAGACCGACATGTTCCAGCCTGACGGCAAGAGCCATTCCTACGGTTTCAAGAAGGTCCAGCTTGACCAGCTAATGAAGGTTGAGACGCACAACCACCCGACAGCCATATCCCCGTATCCGGGCGCGGCGACCGGTGTCGGCGGCGAGATCCGCGACGAGTCGGCGACAGGCACTGGTTCGCGTTCCACCGCCGGCATCTGCGGCTTCATGGTTTCAGACCTTCGCATCCCCGGTGCTGAACAGCCATGGGAGAAGGACTACGGCGAGCGTCCTGCCCGTCTTGCGACCCCGCTCCAGATAATGACGGAGGGTCCTATCGGCGGCGCGGCTTTCGGCAACGAGTTCGGCCGTCCTCAGCTCACCGGCTTCTTCCGTACGTACGAGCATGAGGAGAACGGTCTGCACCGCGGCTACCTCAAGCCCATCATGCTTGCAGGCGGACACGGCTTCATCATCCGCGATCAGGTCACGAAGAAGCCCGTCACGACGGGCGCGTACATCGTCCAGATCGGCGGCCCCGCTATGCGCATCGGCCTTGGCGGCGGTGCGGCATCCTCGATGATGACCGGCACGAACTCCGAGGCTCTCGACTTCAACTCCGTTCAGCGTGGAAACGCCGAGATGCAGCGTCGCTGCCAGGGCGTCATCAACGCCTGCGCGGCAATGGGTAAGAAGAATCCCGTCCTTTCGATTCACGACATCGGCGCGGGCGGCCTCTCCAACGGATGCCCCGAGCTTGTTGAGGCCACGGGTGGCAGGT
>SUVZ01000546.1 GCA_015061765.1 Lentisphaerota bacterium | reverse complement strand
CAGCCTGCTGTTGAGATCGTGGAAGGCGAAAAGTTCGATCCGTTCGGCTATCCTTCGGTATCGTGCCTGATGAAAAGGTGCGGAAAGGAGACTATCCTGATTGCGGTGAATTCCTCTCCGGCGGTTGTGAAGGCGCGTTTTTCATCGATTCCCGGTGCGGAAGCGAAAGTGTTGTGGGAAACGCGCACGGTTCCGGTGAAGGGCGGATTAATGGATGATTCGTTCAGACCATTTGCAGTTCATGTCTATAAATGGTAAAGCATAAACATTGAAAGCTCCCGAATTGCGCATGGAAGACTTGATCTGAAAAATGCGTGAAACCGACAGTTGATTCGGGTTTACAGTTTGCGTTCTTTCTGCGGCATTGTGTTTAAACGTCGCCATTTCTCCGGAGTTGTGCCGAAGTGTTCGGCAAACATGTGGGCGAAATATTGGGGTGACGGATAGCCGCATTCGTCGGCAATCTGCGCCGCTGTCATGTTTGTGTCTTTCAGAAGCCGACACGCCGATTCACGGCGGCATCTTATGATCTCCTGCTGGACACTTGTGCCTAATTCCTTGCGAAAGACCTTGCCGACGGTTGTGTGGGAATATCCAAGATGGGCGATTACGTCATTTGCGGAAATCCCTTCGCTGATATGTCGGCGTATGTACACAAGTGCGTCCGACATCCAGGGGGTTTCTGTCGGGTAGGATTCGGTGGAGGTGCGTTCGGTCACGGAGCGCGGTTTGTGAAGCGTGGATGCGGGCGGCGTCCCGCGGCCGCGAAGCATGCCATCCAACAGGCGCGCTGCGGTTTTCCCCAATGAAAACGAATCTGTATCGATGCTCGAAAGAGGCGGGTTGGAGAATGTGCACAGAACCTTGTCGTTGTCCACGCCGAGTACTGCAACTTCCTTCGGCACGTCTATTCCGACGTCGGCGCAGGCTTTCAGAAAATGGAACGCCCGCATATCGTTGCAGCAGAACACAGCAATCGGTCTTGGCAGGGACTTTGCCCATTTGCGGAGCGCCGCCACATCGGAACATGAATCCATGCGTTCGTTGCGGACGAACGTCTCCTTCAGTTTTCCTGGATGTCCGTCGTAAACTTCGCAGACGCCTCCAGATCTCTCAACAACCTCGCGGAATGCAGCACCTCTTGCCTCGGAGAATCTCAGTCCGGGGAAACCGCAGAAGGCGAATCTCTTGAAGTTGTGTTCAAGGAAGCATTCTGCTGCGATTTCGGCAATTGCTTTGTCGTCAAGCCTTATAAAAGGAATGGATCCTGAATCCATCCGTCCATAGGTGTCGATGACAGGCTTTCCGGATTTCATCAGAGCCTTGGCGGTGGCGTTGTCCATGACACGCACGATAAAGCCGTCAAACCTTTTCAGATTGGCGGAATCTGTCAGCGATTTGGGTTCCACCGATTCGAGCCGCCAATCCGTGTGCGCCAGCGCGTAGTCGGCGATGCCTTCGAGCATTGAACGCCCGTGTGCCCTGTTGGTTTCTACCTGAACAGCTATCAGAAGTTCTTTTTTCATTGCCGTCAATGTATCACACTGTTTCAGAAAAAGCAATCGAAAATTCAGATTTGGCAATAGACGCGGAAAGTGAGCGTGGGTATAATAGGCGGTTTGAAATATAGGTTCAATTTGACATCAAAAAGAAGGATGATACTAATGAAGAGAAATCTGTTGACCGTCGGCGCAGTTCTGGCGTTCGGGATGTGCGCAGGTGCTGCGCAGATTGACGAGCTGAAGTCGAAGCTTCCGGAGATTTTTGCCAAGTCTGCCGCCCACTACAAGGCGTTGGACGCCGCGGCAACGCCGCTCATGAAGAATGCGGACGGCCAGACGATGGTTCCGCAGGGGTACAAGCGCGACAAGAAGATGTACGACATGCGCAAGATCGAATGGTGGACGTCCGGCCACTTCCCTGGTTCGCTCTGGTATCTCTACGAGGCCACCGGAGACGAATTCTTCAAGGCGCGTGCCACGGTATGGACGGAGAATCTCACGCCTATTTCGAAGTTTAAGGGGAATCATGACATCGGCTTCATGATGTTCTGCTCCTTCGGCAATGCCCGCCGTCTGCTCAAGACCGGGAAATACGACCATCTTCTTGTCGAGGCGGCGGATACGCTCTGCATTCGTTTTGAGCCGAAGCTGGGAGTCATCCGCAGTTGGGGGAAGGTCGATGACAGAAAGAACTTTCTTGTAATCCCGGATAACATGATGAATCTTGAGCTGCTCGAATGGGCGGCAAAATCCAAGAACGGCAAGAAGCGTTTCGCGGATGTGGCGCGTTCGCACGCGGACGTCACGATGAAGAACCATTTCCGCGCTGACGGTGGAACATACCACGTGCTCAACTATTCGCAGAAGGACGGACGCGTTCAGGAGATACGCCGCGGACAGGGAGCGAGTTGCTTCACCGCCTGGAGCCGTGGACAGAGCTGGGCTATCTACGGCTACACGATGATGTACCGCGAGACGAAAAAGAAGGAATATCTCGACTTCGCGCAGAAGGTCGCGGACTATGCGATCAATCATCCAAACATGCCGGAAGACGGCATTCCGTACTGGGATTTCGGTGCACCCGGTGAAGAGCGCGATTCCTCAGCCGGTTCGATCATGGCGTCCGCACTTATCGAACTTGCCAACTATGTTGACGCCAAGAAGGGGAATGCATACCGCAATTTCGCCACCAAGCAGCTTCTCTCGCTTGCCTCACCCGCATATTTCTCCGAAGGTGACGAAATCGGGCACTTCATTCTCAAGCATGGCGTCGGAGCGAAGCCG
>SUVZ01000545.1 GCA_015061765.1 Lentisphaerota bacterium | reverse complement strand
GCGCCCGTGCCTGTACGCCTCGCGCCAGAACTCCCTGCGGTACTCCCTGGAGTCGAAGCCCATGACGTCCTCCTCGAACCACCTGAAGAACCTGGGGGCGCGCTCGGTGAATGTCATCGGCTCGTCCGAGCGCTTGGCGAGGACGATCCTTTTCTTCAATATATGGCGTTTCACTGCTTTGTCCATAGCGGCAGGAAAGATACCACATCCCCATCGCGAAGTCAATGAGAATATGGTTCGGACTGATTCTCAAGGGATGTTGGGATGGCGAGGAGGTGGAATGCGTGTGTGGCGGGTGGGTGGTGGTGGGGATGTTTGTGGAAAGAGATATGAAATGATACTGAACCTAAATTCGGCAGTTGACAGACAAAAATCACTATCTGAGGCATTAAAATCGGTGTTTTGTCTTGGTTTGCTCTTCACCCTTTAGGTGAGAGATAGAAATTGAGATTATCCCTTGATTTGATATCTTTAACAGCACTGCACATCATCCGACTACCGAATTTAGGCTGAATATCGGGTTAAGCAGCATTCACAGGATTCTATCAAAAAAAAATGTCATCCTCATTTGCATTCCGGTGCGTAGAGCGTTTGCAAAACGGCCCTACCATGCGCCCTGCGACTACCATTCACCTGAGAACGGATTCGCCGAACCTTGCACAATCCACAACCGCGCTTCGGAATTCGAAACAGAACCACATCCGTTCGCAGGGGCAAGAAAAAAAATAACTCCGTTTCCGTAATTCCGGGTTTGAGTCACGCCAACCCACCGTTCACAGAAATGACCTGGCGCGTTATGTACGATGCCTCATCACTGAAAAGGAATGACACGACAGCCGCGACCTCCTCCGACTTCCCAAGACGGCGCATCGGGATGACCTTCCTCATCTCTTCCTGCACATCCGCCAAAGTCTCGGCCATATCCGTCTCGATAAGGCCTGGCGCAACTGCATTCACCGTGATTCCGCGCCGCGCAAGCTCAATTGCCAACGCCTTGACCGCCCCAATCACACCAGCTTTCGCCGCCGAATAGTTCACCTGTCCGCGATTGCCGATCATCCCGCTCACGCTCGACATTGCAACGATGCGCCCCTTGAAGTGTGCCGCGATCATCGGCATCACGCAGGGCTTTAGCACATTGTAGAAACCTCCGAGATCCGTATCCAGCACCTGATCCCATTCGGAGTCCTCCATGCCCGGAAACACATTGTCACGGTTTATGCCCGCGTTCAGCACAACCCCGTAGTACGGACCGTTCTTCTCGATATCAGCCTCGATCACCGCCCTGCACGCCTCCCTATCCGAGACGTCGAACTGCAGATCCGTCCCTGAAGATCTCACGGAATGCGTCACCACCGTAAATCCGTCGGCACAAAGCCGGTCGGCGATAGCCTTCCCGATTCCACGCGACGACCCTGTCACCAGAACTCTTCTCTTTTCGCCCACTTTACTTCCTCCTTGAGTGACCACACTTCGCTTCTTCAATGAAAAAGACGCAACGGCGGTCTGAATAGGACATGAGATATGGATGATTCTCGTAAAGAGCAGTCACATCGCCATCGAACGCAAGCTTCTCACCACGCGTCCATATAAAGCAATCCTTGGCATTGTAGCGAAGTTCCTTGCCGTCATATGGATCGCGAGGAACTTCAGGGAGGAATTCCGGGACGAGAGCCGAAAGCGCTTCCGGACACTTCCCGTACTTCACCTTATAGGAGCGACAGGCGAGAACCGCCGTTTTCGCGTACGCATCAAGCCGCATGCGAAAAAACGACCTGTATGCTCCACGCATGCCACCCACAGGCGGGATACGAGTCGCCAACCAATTGCGCGAAAATCTACCGGCGACGATGCGATCCGATTCGTTGGCGTACTTGCTGTCGTAGACATTCACATCTATCCTTCGGCAGAAATCATCAAGCCCCGCCCGACAAGCGGAGAGTGTCCGGTTCGGCAGGAATGAATACCGCGCATATCCCGGACAAGCCGTCGCAAGCGCCGCAAGAAATCGCACCTCAATATCATTTGACCTATCCATGACGCCCCCTTTCACTGATCCCTCCATTACGACATCCCAGAGATTGAGCCCTCCGGATATCAGTCTTCCACGAGCCGCCGTATTTGTCGCATAGTTGCCGACAACAGCACGCACACAGCCAGAATACCCACGTCGCGCTGCCGTTTTGGTTAATTCCACGTCGCCGTCCAGCAATGCAAGGTGCAGTTTGCGGAGACTTGCTCGCCATTCCTCATCTTCATCAGGGGCAAACAGGGCCGACTCGGCCGAATAAAGCGCAATACTGCAAATGCTTTGCCCAATCACGCGCGACAACTCAAGACTCAAAGAATCATGTATCTGCAGAAAACGCCCGACTTTGTAGGCATCCATAAGCGACCTGCGCCCTGCGGCAAGGTTGCCTTGCGCAGCCTCACGGGTTGCCTTTACCCTATACGCAAGAGCTATTCGCATCAGGACACAGAATCGTGCGCACGCCGACAGCATTTCGTCGAACGGCACTTCAATCCCTCTTGCCGCAAGAATCCGCTCGGCAACGGCAAATGTGTTGGACTCTGCCGTGATGAAGGCTGTGGCCGAGTCCGCAAGGGCCAGCCTGTTCGTAGTGCCATCGAGATAGGCGCGTCTCAATTTATAGTTCAGGTGGAATGGCGTGCTGTTCGACGGCAGATTTTCCGCATACTCCTTTATGGCAACATACGCATTTTCCTCCGGCTTCAGATTCTGCGGAGAGGGAAGATAATCACTGGTGAAATCTCCAGATATATCGCATCCCGCAAATGT
>SUVZ01000544.1 GCA_015061765.1 Lentisphaerota bacterium | reverse complement strand
GCCGCAGCCGTCCTCGACTCCTGCCGCGACGAGCTGCGCAACTGCATCTGGGATCTGCGCAATCTCACGCTTGACGACGCCACTATCGACGAAGCGATCAGGCGCACGCTCCAGCAGCACCTCGACGGAGCGAAACTCGAGGTCCGTTTCGCGGTGGACAGAAAACGCTTCTCGGACAACACCTTTCATACGATCCTGCGCATCATCCGCGAACTGACAATCAACGCGGTACGTCACGGGGCGGCTACGGACATCAAGGTGGCTGGATGCATCGACGGCGGCAATCTGCTCATCTCGGTGCGGGACAACGGACACGGATTCGATCCCGACAATGCGCCCGGTGCGAGTTCCGGCCATTTTGGACTTCAAGGCATACGGGAACGGATTGAAACGCTTGAGGGAAGCTTTGAGATAAAAAGCGGAAGAAGTGGCGAAACAAAGGCGCTTCTGACAATTCCGCTAAAACAGAACGGCAAGGGAAGCGCGACATGAACAAAATCAAGGTGCTTGTGGCTGACGACCACGCAATCGTGAGGATCGGACTCAAATCCGTACTTGACTATGAAACGGACATCGAAGTCGTAGGCGAGGTGAAAAACGGAATCGAGGCTGTGCAGGAAGCGGAACGGACTCATCCTGATGTGGTCATAATGGACCTTGTGATGCCGCGCAAGGACGGCGTGTCGGCAACCCGTGAAATACACACGCGATTGCCGGACACGAAAATCCTGATTCTCACCACATTCGGAACATCCGACGGAATTGCACACGCATTGGAGGAAGGCGCATCCGGAGCGATGATGAAAAACGCCGATGACGAGAAGATCGTATCGGCAATCCGCCGCATCGCCAGAGGTGAGACATATATTTCACCGGACATCCGGCGGCAGCTTGAGGAAAACCCTCCCGTCCCGAAGCTTTCTCCGAGACAGACTGAAGTTCTCACGATGATAGCCAACGGAAAATCGAACAAGGAAATCGCCGCACAGCTCGGCATCCGGATCGACAGCGTAGAAGACATTGCAAACGCCCTCTACGCCAAGCTGTCAGTCTCCAACCGTGCCGAAGCCGTCGATATAGCCCATCGAAAGCACCTGCTGAAGATTTGACGCGCCCTTGTGTCAGGTAACACCTTGAGAAAGACCTTCTTCCGGCAGAGGAACAGCAGAAGAAGCCAGCCCAGGGCGAAGTAGCCGCATGCGAGAAGAAGAGACTCCTAGACCAATTTGCTCACGCTCACTTGATGCTGAGGGCAAGTCCGCGCCTGCCAGAGAACCATTCACCGCGAAGAGCGCTCAGCCGTCCATCGCCGCTGAACTTCACGAGGGAAACGCAAGAGGCCTGAACGGCAAGCGGAAACGCGGTCTCGCCGGCCGGAAGGGTCGAGCCTGTAGTGACAGCAAGCGACCGCCACTCCGCACCATACTGCACTGCGACGGTGTATGTCTTCGACCTGTAGTCGAAAACGAAACGGAATGTGTAGTCCACTCCCGCCTGCGGCGCAACCCCTTCCGCAGCGACATCGAGCCATGCGGGCATGCCGCCGTTGCCGCCGGATTCAAGCGGGGAATTGGCGCTGGTCGTTGACGGTGCCGCCGCATCGGCTGCATTTTTCCGGGTCCACACCTGAAAGCTTCCGTTGGCACCGAGCCATACCGCGCCCTGCGCGGCGGCGTCCGGCGCAGCGGTCTCCGCCGGCACGACGTCGAATGCCGCAGTCACGGTCATCGTGACCCTGTTCCCGCCGGACGGCACGACTGGCGCAAACGTATAGTCGCCGACAAGTTCCGACGTCCATGCGCCCGCATCCCATTCGATGGACGGGGACCACGTTCCCGTGCGCCCCGTCGTGAGGAATCGTTCGTCGACCCAGCCAAGCTCGGATGCCTCCGGACGGCGATGCACCTCCGCCATCACGGGGTTGTGGTCGGAAGTGCCGACATCCTCCACCACATACGAACGCGCCACATGGAAATCGCCCGCATGGGCGGTGTCAACCGCAATGTAGTCGATGACAGAGCCTCCCGTCGCGCTGTGCCCATGATACGTCCTCACGCCGGAAACGGGCGAAATGACGGTGAACGGCTCCTTGATGGCCGCCAACTCGGACGAACCCGGCTTCGCGTTCCAGTCGCCCATGAAGAACACCGGCTTGACGCATTTGGCCAGCTCAGCGAGAACGGCAGGAAGCCAATGCGCCCTGTGGGACGCCTCCGTGTCGAAATGCGACGTCGCCACGCAGAAGTCTTTGAACTCGCAGACAAGGAGGACGCGCGGCTCGTAGCCGATCTTCTCCCATTCGCCGTCGGCGTTCTCCATCCAGTTCGTAAGCGGCACCGTCCACCACGACAACGGCTCTTCCCGGGAGAGTATCGCCACTCCGTACCGCCCGCCCGCGCCGGACAGGAAGGCCTCGCCGAAGACATGGTGCATGCCTGTCAGTTCGCCGAGCCTTGCGGGCTGATCGACTCCGCCATATGTTCTCCCGGCGGACATTTCGCTCAACGCCACGAAGTCCGGGGCTTCCGCGTTGATTCTCGCCGCCGCCACGGCGGGATCGGATACCGTATTCGCCACATCGGTCTCTCCCTCCGGAAGATACCGGCAGTAGGCGACATTGTACGCCATGAACCTGATCGGTGCATCGGCGGCCGAGACGCCGGCCGCGCAAAACACAAACGCCGCAAGAGCGGCGGCCTTGACCTTAACGCTTCTCATTCTTCCTCTCGTCGGCAATCTCAAACACTGCGGAATCGTACTCGCCAGAAAGCGAGACGGCAAGACCGCGCTCCGCCAGTTCG
>SUVZ01000543.1 GCA_015061765.1 Lentisphaerota bacterium | reverse complement strand
GGAGGCTGGGGCGGCGGCTCGTCCCGCAACAAGCCGGAGACCACATGGCGTACCACTTGGCGGCGCTGATTCTGTCCGATGTGCAGCATGTGCCAGATGCATAATCAGGTGTGTAGGCAATGATCGATTTCCATGTACACAGTACGGCAAGCGATGGGACAGTCACGCCCACGGAGCTTGCGAGGCGCGCCAGGGACTTTTATGCGATGGCGCTCACGGATCATGACAATTGCGATGGTGTCGCTGAGTTCCTTGCCGCATGTGCAGAGGACGGTTCTGCCGTCGAAGGTGCGGTGCGCCTTGCGGGCATAGAGCTCAGCGTAGAACCAGGCGAGGGATACGACAAGTTCCATCTCCTTGGTCTTGGGATCGATCCTGAGAACTATGCGTTGAGAGGTTTTCTTCGCCAGGTGCTGGAGGGGAGGAATAGCCGTAACGTCAAGATACTTGAACGTTTCGCCGATATAGGCATCGACATTCCGGCGGATGAAATAGCCACATATGCGCATGGAGAGGTCCTTGCTCGTCCGCATTTCGCAAAATGGCTTGTGGATCACGGACATTCGCCGGACATTCGCACGGCATTCAGCGCCTATCTTACGCCTTCGTCGCCGCCGGAGACGCGCTGCTATGTGACACGGTACCATCCGGATCCGGTTGATGCGTTCGAGGTCATACACTCAGCCGGCGGTGTTGCCGTCATGGCCCATCCACGGTATTGGACGAAGGATCCGATCCTCCTGCGGGAAGGCTTGGCGAAGCTCAAGGCGTCAGGTCTTGATGGTGTGGAGGCTATATATCAGGCCAATGAGCCTGAAGAGACGATAGACCATCTGCGTGCCGTGAAGGAAGTGGGTATGTTCGCGACGGCAGGGAGCGATTTCCATGGCGCACACAAGCCTGCGATTCCGTTGGGTATGGAGGTCGATGACGAACGTCTGTTTCTGGAGCCGTTCTTTGAATGTCTCAACCGCCGCCGCGCAGCCGTAGGGAAGGAAACCGTCGCGTGAACGTTGCTTCGACGGGACTTTGGCTTGCGCCTCTGAGGGGCGTGACGATCCGGGCGTTCCGGACGGTGTTCGCCGATGCGATGCGAGAGGCTGGATTTTCCGGCGCTTTCTCGCCGTTCATTCCGGCAAACCCCGGTTTCAGGCGCTCTCGGAAGATATTTGACGAGATACTTCCGGAGGGACAGCCTGCCGGGCAGATTCTCGTTCCGCAGGCGATAGGCAAGGATCCGTGGGCATTGCGGGAATGGTGCAAGGCGGTAAAAGATCTTGGCTACGGCAGGGCTGATCTCAACGCCGGGTGCCCGTTCCCGATGATACGCAAGAAGGGGCGTGGCTCAGGTCTGATGCGCACTCCGGATGTCCTTGACAGGATGCTTGATGCGGGATGTGCCGAAATGGGACCGGGAAACTTTTCCCTCAAGACCCGTCTAGGAGTGGAGTCCCCGGATGAGATAATGGCGTTGATGCCTACAATAAACCGCTATCCTCTTGCGGTTCTTACTGTCCACGCCCGCACTGCGGTGCAGATGTACGACGGCGTCCCGGACATGGCCTCGTTCAGGAGGGTGCTTGAGGTTGCGACGGTGCCAGTGATGTACAACGGCGATGCGACTGTGGACAAAGTGCCGGAAGACGTTCCTCTGATGATAGGAAGAGGTTTTGTGCGAAGCCTTGCAAACCGTCCGGACGCAAGAGAACTGTTCTCCCGCTATATGGAGATGAGCCGTGAAGAGCTTGACGGCGATGCGCATGTTCTGGGGCGCATGAAAGAACTTCTCTCCTATTGGTGTCAGGAGGAGTCATGGCGCCGACTCTGGCCTTCGGTGAAGATATGCCGATCCACCGACGAGCTTGCGATGGTTTGCGGCATTATGAAATGAGACGCCGGATGTCTTGCGTCCGCCGGACATCCCTGTTTTTTCTTTTGTCTGCGGGGATTGACTTTTGAGCGAGTAATGGTACACTACTCCACCAATTGACACACATAAGGAGATTGCAATGTCAGAAAAAACCTCTAAGATTAAACGCAGAGATTTCGCAAAGCTCGCAGGAGCTGCAGTTCTCGCCGGTCCGTCCCTCAATGTGCTCGGCGCCAACGAGCGCGTGCGCGTTGCGTGCGTCGGCTACTCCGACCGTTTCCGCGGTTCGTTGCTTCCCTGCTTCCTGCACCACAACAAAGAGCTCAACTTCGATCTTGTCGCGGTTGCCGATCTTTGGAAGAAGCGTCTTTACGAGAATGCCAAGCCCGAGATAGAGGCGAAGGTCGGACATAAGGTGGATACCTACGTCAGCGACATCGATCTCTATGAGAACGCAAAGGATGTCGATGCGGTCATCATCTCCACGGCGGACTTCCAGCACGCCCAGCACGCCACGCATGCGGTCAACGCCGGCAAGGATGCGTACTGCGAAAAGCCGATGGCAGAGGACATGTACTCCGCCAACATGCTTCTTGATGCGGTCGACGCCAAGCGCAATGCCGGTTTCGCTCCCGGTGCGGTTCTTCAGATCGGTTCACAGCGCCGTTCCGGTCCCGCCTACCATGCCGCCAACGACTACATCCGCAGCGGCAAGTTCGGCAACATCTCCTACATCGACCTTTGCTGGAACGTCAACCAGAACCGTCGTTGGCGTCGTCCCGAGGCGCTTGTCGCATCTCTCAAGAAAGAGGACATCGACTGGAATATGTGGCTTCTCGACCGCGATCCGGAAGCGTACCAGTTCGATCCGCGCAAGTACCTCGAGTTCCGCCTTTTCTGGCCGTTCTCGTCCGGCATACCGGGTCAGTGGATGTG
>SUVZ01000542.1 GCA_015061765.1 Lentisphaerota bacterium | reverse complement strand
CTTGGGGATCAATCGCGTTGCAAAATCCGCAGGATGCAGCTCCATGAGCTTCATGAACGGAATCGCATCTTCAACGGAATGGATACCGCTCGCCGTCAGCCGGCAATCCTCGAGATAGGCTCCGCAGCCAAGTTCGCGGCCCAGATCCCGCGCCAGCGAGCGCACGGACACGCCTTTCGCCACCTTCATCGAAAGCGCAAGCTTCGGAGGAGCGAATTCCGAAATCTCATACCTGTACACATGCACAAGCTTTTCGCGAAGTCCATCACCCTCGGCGGTGCGCACAATCTCATATCCCGTCCTGCCGGGGATCTTCACCGCAGAAAACTCCGGTGGAGACTGATAGATGTCGCCGCGAAGCTCCTTCAGTGCGGCATCAAGCCGTTCGCGCGTAACATTGGCGCAATCCTTCTCCGCAACGGGATTTCCAGCCCGGTCGCCGGTATCGGTCTCGCGTCCGAGAGCAAGAGTCACGGAATACGACCTGTCGGCGCACATGAGATCATTGGAGAAACGCGTTGCATCACCAAGAAGCAGAACAAACAGCCCCGTCGCAGTCGCGTCAAGCGTACCGCCATGCCCCACTTTCACTAGATTGAACGCAGACTTAACCGCCTTCATCACATCATGTGCGGAGATTCCGACAGGCTTATCGACGAGAATCGCCCCGTCAAGCTCCGCGAGCATTGCTATGTTAGCTAGGTTCGCCATTTTCGACACCCGGAAGCTTGTCAAGAATCGCGAGAACGGCATCGCCCTTCTCGATGGAATGGTCGAGTTCGAACCTCAGCTGCGGAGTGAACTTCATCCGCACCTCGCGGTTGATTGCCTTCTCAAACTCGTGCGTGTGGTGGATGAGATGGGAAAGCGCACGCTTCTGCACCTCAGGCTCGCCGAACACGCTCACCTTCACGGTTGCGTTGCGGAGGTTCTTTGCGCAGCGCACCCCAGTCACGGTTATGAGCCCCGCGCCCACAGAATCCGTCTGCATGATGCGGAACATCGCATCCCCAATCACCCGCTTCAGGAGGGAATCCACTCTATCTAATCTATCTACTGCCATTCTTCAGTTCCTTTGCCGCGTATTATACCATTTTACTCCGCAAAAGGAATCCAGTGAACTACCTAGATGAACTCAAGCGCTCAATCTCGCGAGCAATGCGGAGCCTATGAGATTCCATGGACGATGAATCAAACGCAAATTCGGTCATGGAGGACGTTACAGAATCCGGCACCTGAAGAAGCGGATTCGAAGGCGACAGACGTTTCAGGATCGCAAAGTATTCATAGTCCTCCAATCCGTCACGCAGATGGGTGATACGAACAGACTGGACAGGATCCGCAACCACCCCCGCTTTCGTCGCACACTCCTCCGGCGGATACAGGAAACGACCTTCGCCGTTCTGATCCGGATGCTTGGTCTGGCCACGCCAGTTGAACGCATCCCATATGAGAACGCCGCCCACCTTCTCCTTCCACGTCAGCCACAGCCAAATTCTCAATTCAGGCGCAGGATGGTCGATGAACTCGCATGCGTACGGCGACTTTGGATTGTTGCAGATGTACCACCATATCATATCTCCACGCTCTCGCTGACGTTTCAACCCAGGGGATGAGAGATACTGCATTTGAGGGCACCACAGGTTAACGGCTCCGTCAAGCTCCCTGAAAGCATGATGGGCGAGGGCGGGAAGCATCCGGCGCAATCCCGGCGCATGCTTTCTGAGAAATCCGTAACCGAATTTCACCAAATCGTATTCGCTCGCCAGCGGCTCGTCATAGACATAGGCATAGGCCTTGTCCAGCAGACCTTTCCGCTTCAGACATCCCTCAATCGCCGCCAGATAAGCCCCAAGCCGCTTCTCATATAAAGGATTGCCCGGCTTCAGTCCCATGAACTCGGGATCTCTCCGCGATGACATGTCGCACTGGCCGAGTCCAGGAATCCAAACCATGAAAGAATTGAAATGGTACGTGGAGAACACCCTGTCGAGCTCCTTCTCCCATTCGCTGAAATCGAACACGGGGACATCTCCATTCCACTTAACCTTCCAATGGCCGCGCAACGCCGGCTGATACGGCGAAAGATGGTTTTCGGACATCGCCTTGAGATAGCGTTCCATGATGTCAAGGCATTGCGGGGAATCCGCCTTCACCCCGTGCGCTTTGGCAACAAGCGCCTTGGTCAACCCGAACGCCGTCTGACAGGTCATCTCGTCGGGAAGGTCGAAGCCGAACACCTCCACGTTCAGCGGGACGGCGAATCTGCCGATGCCGCCGTTCCTTTTCGCAACCGTCACGTCCAGAACGCCGCAGTACATTCCTTTGCCGGTTCCCTTCGGCGGACGCACCGTGATCCAGAAAGGCTGGTTTTCGCCTTTCTTCACAGTCACCGGCTCTCCAAAATACGGAAGAAGCATATCAGGCGCCGCAATCGGAAGTCCTCCAAAATCGGTTGGGTGCCGCACATCCACATATCCTACACGTTTCACGCTCACAGATGACTCAGGCAGACAGAAACCAGACCTTGCACATGCAAGATCCTCTCGCAACGCAACCTTCACATGCGTCACGTCGGATTCGGCGCGGACAACAAGCTGAACGGACTCCGCCTCGTTCGCGGCGGTCCGCATCATAAGTCCACGGCCTTTCTTCGCTGGGGCAGGGCGAGTCCGCACAACCTTCCGCCCAGAAACCGCCGCCCACAGATTCACGCCGTCGCCAGACGCAATAAGCGCACCGTAGTTTTCGTCATCATAGAAGGATCTTCCGATCTTCGCAAACGTTCGTCCGCTCTCCTTCTCGACATAGC
>SUVZ01000041.1 GCA_015061765.1 Lentisphaerota bacterium | reverse complement strand
TGGCAATTATTGCATATACAGGTCTAATATAAAGCGTTGCCTTGATGTCAAATGCGTGTATAATTTTTTGCAACAACCGAAAAAAGCACACGCACATGAACACCAAGGCAACACGAAGAAGAATGATATCATGCTATGCGCAGATAATCAATGACTATGTTCTGGGACTATGTTCTGGGATGTCGCGTGGCCACATCTCGATCGTACAGCAGCATGAACGAGGCAATTCCTTCAGGCTGAAAATACAGCCCAGGATTTTTACAAGACAGACCCTGTGCAGCATCTACCGGCAACACTGCAACTGCGGCTGTCACAGATGCCTCTTTTATGAATCACGCCTTTTCATCAATCGGCATCGCCCATGGTGGCCTGGATGACCTCCTTGAGGGATGTCATGCCGGACGCGACCTTGAGCATGCCGTCCTCACGCAGTGTGCGCATGCCCATCTCGCGGGCGCGTTCGCGCAGGACGCCGGCCGGGGCATGGTCGAAGATGAGACGCTGGATCGTATCGTCGATCTCGAAGATCTCGAAGATGCCCTTTCGTCCCTTGTATCCGCCGTTGCACGCGGAACAGCCAGCACCGACATACATGTGGTCGGGACGGGTCTTGGCGATGGCTCCGAGCATTTTGAGATCGCGGTCGGTGGGCGTATACTCCGTCTTGCACTTCGGGCATATCGCGCGCACGAGACGCTGCGCCATGGCAGCACGGAGCGCGGACGCGACGAGGAACGGCTTGACGCCCATATCGGTAAGACGCGTCACCGCGGACGGTGCGTCGTTGGTATGGAGCGTGGAGAACACCAAGTGACCCGTGAGAGCCGCCTCCATTGCAATGTCGGCAGTCTCCGAGTCACGGATCTCACCGATCATGACGATGTTCGGCGCCTGACGGAGAATCGAGCGGAGCGCCGCCGAGAAGTCGAGGCCGACGTCACGGTTCACCTGCACCTGGTTGATGCCGCTCATCTGGTATTCGACAGGGTCCTCGACCGTGATGATCTTGCGGTCGGGCAGGTTGATCTGTCCGAGACAGGCGTAGAGCGTAGTCGTCTTTCCGGAACCGGTCGGGCCCGTCACGAGGACCACGCCGTCGGAAAGGTGAATCAGGCGCTCGAACTTGTTCTGGTCGTCGGAAAGGAAGCCGAGCTGCGGAAGGCCGAGCGAGAGGTTCGACTTGTCGAGAATACGCATGACGATCGATTCGCCATGGTTCGTCGGCACCGAGTTAACGCGAAGGTCGAGGTCGCGTCCGTTCACCTTCACCTGGATGCGTCCGTCCTGCGGGATGCGCTTCTCGGAGATCTTCATCTTCGACATGATCTTGATGCGCGAAAGGATCGCGCCCTGAAGACGCTTCGGCGGCGAGTCCATCTTGCGCAGGGCGCCGTCGATGCGGTAGCGCACGCGGAACTCCTTCTCCATCGGCTCAAGATGAATATCAGAACACTTCATCTTGATTGCGTTGGAGATGATCATCGAGCAAAGCCTGATCACGGGCGCATCGTCGCCATCGCCATCAGAGTTCTCATCTACCCCGCCGAACTCGTCGTCCATGCGCGCCTCGACGGAATCCGCGCCGCTGGGATAGAGCTTCTCCATCGCGGCGTGAAGCTCGTCAAGAGGCGCGAGAACCGCCTGCACGTCACGGCCGTGGAGCACGTAGCGCAGGGAGTCTACTGCGTCATAGCCCATCGGATCCGTAAGCGCGACGGTCAGCGAATCGTCATCGCCGAGCACCGGCACCACACCATATTTGCGCGCCAGCTCCGCAGGCAGTATCTTCGTGATTTCCGGATCGATGGCGCCTGGATCAATATGGCAATACTTGATGCCGAACTGCTCGGCAATGATTCCAAGCACGTCATCCTGTGAAATAACCCCGGACGAAACCAGCACGTCAAGCGTGGTCTCGCTCCCTTCACGCATCGAGTTCGCAGCCGCTGCGACCTGATCAACCGTGAGAAACCCCTGCTCCTGCAGGAGTGTAAGTACATATTCGTCGTTAGAAGTCATCGGTAACTTGATAATATATCAGATTATCCAATTACATGCAACCCCACTTGACCGCCTTGTCGCTTGGCGCAGTTTGCCTGTCATTTCCAGAAGTAAATGCAAGTTCCACTTGCATTTACTTCCTAAGTTTATTGGGTAGTATTGATAGTGGTGTCTTTTCCTTCAATTCCTTCCTAGGAAGGAATGTTGCGTTTACTTCTGGACACGACGTTTAAAGGCTACGATCGTCGGTTTAATGGACTTTGCCAAAGCGATCTTAAGAAATGAATACACTCTACATTTCTAAACTTCTACACGGCTAAAAACTTTCGTGTGTTTCGTGGTTCGGCGCCTTGTGCTTCGCGCTGTCCTGCGTACAACGAAAAGGCATCCGATAACGGATGCCTCCCAAATGAAAATAAAAAAGCCGCCTTCCTTATCGCCATTGCCTTCCAGTCCGTCGAACTTGACAAGCCAATATCCGAAACCTTCCAGTAGCGCAACCAGCCCGGAACGCACCTCACCAGTCTTTTCGTTCCAGCCGATAAGCGCCTTTGCTAACGCTCCTCAACGACAGTCTCACCGGACCTATCAGACCCGACGCCCGGAGTTTCGCCCCGCGCTTCAGACATGGAGGCGGACGGTCTTCCACTTTCCAGACGGTCCATGTCTTACGATCCTGTGGATTTTGAGCAAAGTCATAGGCAAGACGGTTGAACCATGTAGAAGTCACCTCCACCTTTAGCGAATTTCTACCTGGTTTGACATATTTTGAAACATCGCATCTGTATGGCATCGCCCATAAATCCGTCACCTCATCTCCATTGAGAAACACCCGGGCGAAATCACGTACAACTCCAAGATCCAATTCAAACAGGCCCTCCGGGATAGACTTTACATTGAACTCGGTCTCGTAGGCGGCAGTGCCGGAAAAAGCGCGTCCTTCATCGGACATTCCCGGCATATCCTTCCATGGTGTCAACCGTTCCAGCAGAATATGCTCGGGTGTTCCCCATCCAGACGGGAAAGAGACGCGCCAATCACCTAATTCGATGTTCTCAACTTCATATAACCTATGTTTTTCCTCTAGATTTCGTTTAATTGTACCTGGGGAGAAATCGACAACCTCGTTCCTGGAAAACTCAAGCAACACGGTTTCATAAGACGACAGACCGAGAGAAACCCTCCGCAATCCGTGAACGGTGCGGAATGAAACATCTCCAGAAAAGCCCGCGCCGTCAGCGCCGACAAAGAAACAATCCCTATCACCGTCAATGCGATGATACCAAAGAACCTCGCCAGACTGATCAGGTCTCGCCTGGACTTCCAGCTGAGGCAGAAGTCCGGCCACAGCTCCATCTGCCGAACCGAAATGGACCCGTCCGCCTTTTGCCGACAATTCCTCAAGCCGCCGCCGCGTCGCAGGAAGCAAGGTCACGGAATCTGGAACCCAAACCACGGAATATGACATCCCATCCGGCAATATAAAGCGTCCGTCTTTCACATCCAACCGGTTAAAGAGGACATCGGCATTGAGATAATCGTTTTTGAATCCTTCAGGGAAGGATTCCAGCTCATCAGGTTTATGATCTATTTCGTCGCCAAGATACCGCAACACATCAACGACCGGATACCCTCTTTCTAAAAATTCACAGCATTTAGCCGTCCAGTCCGTGAACGAACGCATATACCTCCACCATGTCTGCCCGCGTAAGAACGGAGTACCGATGTACGAACCAAAACTCGTTCCCGGAACCCGCCCGTCCGTATGAGGATTATGGGTAAAGGTATGAAATACGAGGTGTGTCACGCCACGAGCAAAATGCCGCACGGCCTGTTCTTTCAAATCCCGGAAATTCTCATCCCAGGTCAATCGCATACTTGTGAATGATTCACAGTCGACCCGGCGCTTGCCGTAAAGGTGCGCGGCTGATACGCAAGGCCTGACCGGCTTGTAGTTGGGGTGTCCCGCGCCGCCGGATACGGGATCGTACGGCTGCCAGAATTCGCACATCGGAGTGTCACAGTATTTCCAGTATTCAAGTATATCCCCGGGCAGGACATCGCCAAACGCAGTCTCATACGCAACTGAAAGCCCCTTGGCATGAGCCAGTTCCGACATTCTTCCGTAATAGTTCTTCGCAATCAACCCAGAAACGGTCTTCCTCCAATCTAAAAGAACACTGTCGGTTTTCTCCGGAGAATCCAAAACCCAGCCGAACACGGCCGGGAGAATCGTTTTCACATCATAACCGTTCGCCGCCTTAAACCACTCCTCCATCCGCCATGTCCAGGTCTGTCGTTCGCACTCCCAACTGTCGACAATCATGCCGTCGAGCCGCCCGCCCTTCAGCGGACCGTCCACAAGTCTTCCGATATACCCCGCAAAGTTCGCCTCTATCCCACGGGGATCGAGTTTGTCGCACTCCCATCCGGTCGCCTCAGCCGGAGCGGGCGCATTCTTTTTTTTCATGTTCACATGCCCGACCCGCAGCACGGTCCAGCCCAACGCCCTGACAGGCAGCTCGTCGCCGACTTTCACAACCCGTACCGCATCAGATCTGACATAGGCAGAATACGACTGCTTAGGATAATTGCGCTTCAGATGCCCACGCAGCACATGACCCGCCAATCCCTCATAGTTATCGAACCGTGCCTCAGAGTGGAAACGTGCGAAACGGAGATTGAACTTCCTGGAAGACCATAATGAAAGCCTCCATTCCTTCGCGACAGCCTCCTCGCATGCGATCGTAAACGGAACCCTGTCCTGCCAGCAGCCTTGCGGATATCGGACATCGCAAACTTTGCGCCACACGTCGTCAACCTTCGCCTCGAAAACCACGCGGACATCGGAATTGTAGGCCCAACGCTGATTCATCTGACCGGGCGACGGCAATTCAATCGTACGAATCGTGACCGGACTGCCGAAACGAATTGTACGACAGTTGCCATTTGTCGCCACAGACAGCGGCTCCGGCAACGCGCCGCCTTCAGGTGTAGGAAACGCAAGAATGCAGACATCTTTCCAATCACTGTCGATATCGCGAAATTCCCGCGGTACCGGAATGTCCGGAACGATCCGACGGACATCACGAGCCTCAGGATTCGCCGCAACATCCTGCCTCGCAAACACCAGCTTACGCATCGCATTGGATGACGCAATCCATGGTCCGCCGCTCATCGACCAGCCCGGACAGTTCTGCATCTTGAATGTCATTCCAAGCCTTGCACATTCATCGGCGACGTGTTTCACTAGATCATCCCACTTCTCACTCAGGCACGGAATCTGCTCGGTCACGCCGTCCCAGACTCTTGCTTTGCCCAACTGCCCGTGAAAGAACTGTATACCGCCGAATCCCGCATCCGCAAGAGATTCAAGATCCGCCGTAAGCCCCTTTTTAGACGCATTACCGCCGATGACATGAAACCATGTCTCAGGCCGACAGTCGGCAGAAAAAGCCCGAAACGATGCGCACACCAGTATGATTACCGCCGAGACGCAACGGAACAACGCCTTTTCACCTGTCACCATACAATATCTCTGTTGCTCACCGAAAGATTATCCGAAGCGGGAAACCTGTCGTCACAGAACCGTTTCCACCATCAATCCAGTCCGAATTTTCCGCGTCATAGACTCCAAACGGAACACGACTTCCATTAACAAACATCTTGTTGAGGCGAAGCGTCCCGCTGCACTCAAGCCTCACTTTGCCGCCGTTAAACAACCTGAGGACACAATTTGAAGGAAGCGCATCATTGGCAGCAACAACCAAAACACCTCCGTCGACCAGCATCTCGGCAGCACCATTCAACTTCGACACCTTGACGCTGCATCCATTTCGCGGATAGACATTCAATCCGCCAGGCACATCGCATACACCGAGATCCAGCACACCCGGAGCTCTAAGGGCATCGACGTAAAGGCGGCATCCATCCGCTATCCTGAAAGTGTCGGCAAGGCGGTAGTTTCCGTTCTCAACCGCCGAATCCAGCACAATGCGCACAATGGAGTTGGTTGCTGTGAGCGTACCGAAATATGGCACATCGGCATTTTCATCGTCCGGTGCCGCTCCGACATAGGCAAATTCGAAATCTGACATCCTGAAAACGGTTGGATTGGTCTGATGTCCATGCGCGCCGAATGACAGATACGCCTTCCCGTCCCCGCCTATCATGCTCTTCAGATCCACGTTTTCCCACACATGGGAAAATATCTTGCTGCCTTGCGTCATCGTAACCTTCACGGCAGATGCCGCCGGATCATGTTCGATATCAATCAGGACTTCAGAGTCCTTTGCGGAGAGCGCAATTGTATCTGCAAACGAAATTCCCGCCGTCTCGTTAGCAGTATTGAGTGTGGATGACGTCTTTCCGAAATGAACGAAACTTTTAGCCGTCCAAAAACGGAAGCACGCTCCGTTCTCGAATGAATTTCCTCCGCAATAATTGTTTGCCCGTTTCTCACAACCGCGCGGATCGTTATGGATAATAAATGAGAAACCAGGCTGGTTGGAACCGTTTGCAGATGTAATATAAGCACGGAATGAAACCTTCCACGCACCATCGACACTATAACGGCGCCGGGTACCGGCATTCATCACGCGTTCGGGATCGGCCTGTGCCGATGTACCGCGGGCATTGGCCAACGGACCGAACTGCAAGGTACGGTCGCCCGCCCAGTAGATTTCGGAGCCGGTGAAACACCAGCCGCCATCGGTTGACTTCAATGTAGGAACTTCCAAATCCTCCTTGCGAAGAATTACCGAACCGCCCCTCAAATCGATAGACGATTCCCTTGCTGCACCGGATGCAGAAAGCGACAGACCGGCATCACCCGTCTTCACTAATTCACCTGTACCGGAAATCCTGTCAAAACCGATGTTTACAGCCCCGTAGAGAGCGGTAGGCAGGCCCGCCACGGAACTGGGGATGGTCAGCAGATTGGCCCCATTCGCATATGTAAGGGAATTCATAACAAAACCGAGATTATCCGTATCGGCAAGAAGCTCCTGTTTCCACGTCTTCCCTTCGGCGATTTCCACATTGCCGCCGACCTTTTGGTAGCCTCTCCCTTTTTCAGTTGAAATGCGCACGTCGCCCAACACATGAAATCCGCTATGTCCATCACTTTTAGTACCGCCCAGAAAACCGAAGTGCGCTTCACTCCCACCGGTGACATCGGCAAGATTCACAATATTGGTAATGGCGTTGAAGCGATTTGCAGACGGTTGGTACACAGAGAAAACCAATTTGGTTTCATCGGCATCATACGAAATGGAGCAACGCAACGGATCCGTCGCCCATCCGCCCACGCGTGAACTCAAATCGGCGCCGGAAATCCATTCTCCGTTTTTGCCGAATTTCAATTCACCATTCTGCGCATTGTATGAAACTGCCGCCGACTTTACTATGCCGTCATAGCAGCATTTTGTCGCGTCTGTACCGCACGCAAGCTCTCCGGCATTCTGAAATACAGCCGTTACTCCATATGGGAATCCGCTTACTCTACCGCTCTCGCTTCCGAAATACGTCCAAGAAACAGAAAACGAACGGTTCACCGGCAATTTTTCGGCGAGATATGCAGCTCCGGCCGAATTAACCCATTCACGCGTTCCAAGACGGATCGAACCATCCGCAAGAAATCCCGCGTGACCGGAAGTCAGCCACCGTTTCCGGTCCGCCTCTATGCCTTGATGACGGAAGCGGTTTGTCGTACCACCGCCCTCAAAGACCATGTTCTGCAATGTATTTTCACCGCTTATCATGAAAGCAGAGCCATTTTCCACACAGATGCGACCGGTTGCGGAAGAACCCATGTATCGCCCGTTTACACCCATTATAAGTTTTCCCTGTTTAAGGCGGATTGGAGCCTCTCCCGCTCCCATCGCGACAGTTCCTGAGCCGTCAATCACAATCTCGGCGTCAGCGCTCCTGGATGCGTCGTCCAGATATGAAGAATGCCCGTCAAGCGCACTGTAATCGGATGCAGGAACGATCTTCATTCCCTTTGCGCCGACCGTGTAACCGGGAATCCCCGTAAACCATTCCGCAACGCGCGAAGTCCGGGTACCGATGGCACCGCCGTCAAAATTGAGCGCACCACGCTGCCAGTCGTTCGAGTTGTTGTTGAAATAAAGCATCGATCGATCCAACTTCAGCATGCCGCCGTTTTTGACATTGATCTCCGATCCGCGATTGAGGTATGCGGCATATACCAATCCCGTGCCGCCATCAATGTTCCATACCGTCCGTCTGGTGCGGACGCCGCCGCCGCGCTCGTTTTCCGTACCGCCGATTTCAAGTCCTATACGGGAACTCCAATCCGAAGAGGTCGCCGTATGCTCAAAACTAGCTCCGTCAAGCGTATTCAACGTATTGGTGCCATTTCGATTCAATCCTATGGAACAATACCCGGTAACCCTCAGAAGCGAACCAACCCCTGACACAGAGATGATCGACTTGCCAAAAGATGAAGTATTCTCGGCGCTATCCGTATACACATTGTCGAATACTGCCGTTGCGCAATTGGACACCTCGAATGCCGGAGTCAAATTCCGGGACGAAGTCGAATAGCCCCGATCAACATACAATGCGTTCGCCTTGAACATTCCGCCGGCGATTTTGAGACTAGGAGTTGCGCCCGCCGCGTATCGCACTCCGACGGCTGCGCCACCTTTTACACTGACACTTGATCCCGGCATACCGACTTCAAGCGCACCATCAGCGACCGTCAGCGATGTGAATCCCTTTGACGCAACGCCGCCGCCATCCCATTGCAGATCGGACTTCGGAGTTTCTGCCGCCGTCTCACCGAGAGTAAAGGAACCCGGATAGGCAAGCTTCAGAGACCCGGGGCCGGATTTTACGAACGCACCGCCCGTTGCAGAAAGCTTACCTGAAAAAGTCAGACGCGTATCGGGTTTCACAACCTTGAATGTCGCCGCCTTTTTCGCCGCCGGAGCCAACGCGAGATCCGCGGCCACAACACCCGTAGCACCTGAATATTCGATTCTGCCTTCAGTCCCGGACACCGGCATTTTCGTTATGTCCGACACACTAGTGACAGCGCCCCAAAGTGCCGACGCTCCTATGGTGCAAGCCAGCACGTTCAATGACTTTTTCATATCTGCTCCTTATTGATTGAACCGTTAGACTGTATTATCGACACTTTACTCGCCTTTTCAAGAAGAAGTGCCGCAGGCTCGGCGGAGAGCCGCATCTCAACCATGCCGTCTTCTGCGATTTTCTGCCTTTTTCGATTGCCGAACAAATCGACCAGAAAGCCCCGGTGAGCATCAGTCATCAACCGGATTATCCTCTCTTGAGGCACTCCTTCACGGGGCTCACGCCAACCAGCCAAAACCAACCCTTTAAATCCGTTTTTCTCACCAGCGAATGAAAAGAGATATTCACCTTTTGACTCTCTGAGCGCTCCGTTGAAGTCAAATCCCTGAAACGTTTCTATAAGTCCTGCAATTGCAGGATATCCCGCACGAGGATGCCAGTCGGCGGTAAAAAGGCCGAACCCCTGCTCATTGTCAGAAGAACACCATCCTGCCGCACGAAGATTGTACCAGACATAATCCACGGCTCCCTTCGCCCAGGCATAAAGCGTTTTTTTCCATACCGTAACTGCAACTTCGATTTCCGCGCCGCCTGTCGTGCTCATGGCTGTTTCGTTGGCTATCCACGGCATATTAATGCCAAGTTCTTTGCGCCGGCATAGATGCCTGTTGACCGACTTCACAAATCCCCCGAACGGACCGTGCATATGAACCGCATGAACCGAACGGCAATCTTTCACCGTCTGCATATACCGCCGTTGGAATCCATTGCGCACATTGCTACCTTTGCGTCCATAGTCCATATCCGTGGACCAACCGTTCGTCGTAAGCTTCCCCTCCACGCCGAACTTTGCGAATCCTTCGTACGCCTCACGGTGAAGGCGCAGCGCTTCATTCTCCGGCAGTACTGCTTCCGGCACCAGATCCCACTCATTGCCAAGTTCAAAATAATCAATCCGATCACCATACCGCCGAGCAATACGTTCGGCATACTCCATCATCAAACCGTTTCTGACCGGCGCCTGAAATGCAGAATTCTTTTCTCTCGTCTCATATGGTTTGCGCGCCCATTCCGGTGACATATATATGCCGGCGCTGACCGATATACCGCGAGACAAGTGAGCGTCAAGAACCGAATCCGCACAGCTCCAGTCAAAAACCTTCTCGCTCTTCCAACAACGAGAAAACTGAAAACCATTGATTCTTGCAAGTTTCACCCCGGCTAATGTCATGGCATTCAACGCCGCTGTCCGCTCACGTTCGGAGTAGTAGACCGGATGATAGCATATTCCAACCCTGAATTTCTCCCGACCCTTCCACACCCGTCTGGGCTTACCGCCGCCTATCACCGCGAAACGGAGCGTCGAAGAGGCGATGGAACCGTCATCGGCGGTCAAGTCACAGATCACGCGCCACATTCCCTTTCCGAACTCACCCGGCAGACCAACAGCCTTCCGCTCTCCGGCAGAAAGAGCGACGGCAAAAGGCACGTCCGCTCCCTCCCCGTAAAAATCACGCGTCCGCAAAACGCCACACGCCGAAATATCCGTTTGAGACGTGTTGAGAAGAACGACCTCCGGCATTCCCGATGACCCGCTTTCCATCAGGTGAAGTTCGTTGCCCGTATCAATTTCGGCAACGACAGCCTCAGCCTTGGACGTTCGCCTGATCCCTCTGACTGCCGCCACTTTGAAATCTATATTGGTTCGGGAACTGGGAGGCAGCCAAAAGGTAAGCATATCGACCTGCCATGGACATCCGCCCGCAAGTCCTACCGGAATACATGTTTCCTGTTTCCACGGCATCTTGAATGAGTGTTTTTTTCGCGTCGAAGCATTCACCGCTCGGACCTCGACGACACCTCCGGGATAAGCCCGCGTTGTTCTTACCCGTATCTCATCCATTCCGACAACGGGCTTTAGTCCGGGAAATCGCACATACTCGATCGCCGCCACAGAACAGCCGCCCGTCACCGTCCAACATTCGCCGTCCCAGAAAATCGGACCATATTTCTTCCAATCCGAAGGATCGGATATGCCTGACATTGCGAAAAGCTCCGCTTCCGATTCTATGCCGCCTGCGTTGCTCAAGCAGCTACTCAACCTTCTGAAAGTTACATCTCCCTTTGTGAAGCCTTCGTTCAAACGGGCATACAGAATATCGAGCTTAACAGGGAAATCAAGGTGATCGTTCCTATTCCGCCCCTGTGTCCTACCCTTCAGGGGATGTGAACCCCTGAATCCATCTCGCCAAGCATTGTCAAATATCTCATAATCAAGAATAACATCCCCCTTATCCTTGACGACATCTACCGGAAAAAACTCGAACTTTTCACCCTGTGAATCCACCAATCCTAACGAGAGACCTCTTATATCGACACCCCTATCGGCATGCACCGTCATGCGCAACCTGCACGATCCCGTCACCTCCGGCTTTCTTCTTGGCCCGGATGCGACCATTCTCTTTGCATTATGCGTCCTCGCAGAGTCTATCTTCACGCGCATGCCTGAATCGTCAAATGAAATCTGTGCGACATCGGCATCCTTAAAACCGCCGGCCCAAACATGCCAACTCATGTCTGACGCAGCGGAGAAATCAATAACCGTACCTGCGCAGAGGGTCAGTGCAGGTACCATTGACATGATTACTGCGACAGACCTCATTCGCCCTTTATCTCCATCCTGTCGAAATATACCGCATCAACGGCAGTACGTCCGCCGCCTTTATCAAAACGGCCGGTCTTAATACTGAATTCATAGGAATCCTTTAGCGCGACAGGCTCGAACCCATACCACTGCCAACCATCCCTGACCTCTTCCACCTTTGGCGCTATGCGCATGCCGGCAAATTCGGCATTGAAGGCCTCTCCCTTGCCGTTCTTGGCCTTCGCAACCTTGGCACGAAAACGAATCCTGTATTTGCGGTCAGAATCATACGCCACATTGGAAAACCTTAGGGAAAGCGCAGGATAAAAACACTGCACATTGAACACTTCCACAACCTCGCCCTTGTATCCTTCGGCGCTTCTCAAGAACTTTCCAAACGACCATGACGTGTAATTCAAATCCCGCACCCCGACAACCGCACGATCTGAACCTTTCTTCGGGATCCTGTATTCACGCATCCGGCTCCAATCTTTCCACGTACGAAGATTGCGCACACCAGATTCGGAAAAACGCAATTTCTTGTCTTTCGGACAAAGCTCCGCTGAAAGCGCAAACGCTTCATCCAGATCTTCTTTAAGGTCCGCACATGTGGGGTAACGCGATGGATTGCGCGTTACCCACACCCACTTCGCCTCTGAAGCCCTTCGATCCAGATTCATGCACACGGGCGTAAAGGATGCGATACGGACGTTTCCCGACAGCAGAGGATCGTCCTTGACAACCTCCTTTGCCTTTGTGAAAACGCCACGCGACCATTCGATGAAATCATCTGGGAAGATATCGCGGCGATCCTTCTCCCAAATCGTGAAGCGCACCTTCTTCCTGCCGGTCACACTGTTCTCAACCCTGTCGAGATATTCACGCATATACGGTGCGGCGGCACCGTAATGTCCACGGAAAAACCTGTCGAGAAGCGGTTCTAGAGGTTGATCCGGATTCCAAAGAAGCTTGGCCAGCAGCCATCCTTTGAGTTGAGAGAGATCACCATATCGCGGACCGCCCTGTACAAACATGTATTTCACCCCGTTGTCGCGGAATGTGCGCAGGTTAGGAGCGAACACATGCACATTCGGAAGCGGGTGGTAATAGTGGTGCGGACGCATCGTGTAATCCCAGACATACAGATTGTCCGACAACCGCCCCCAACTCTCGAGATCATCCATAAATGCAGCATTAAGGCGATCGTCTCTGGCCGCCAGAGGCGTAGCAAAACTGCACTCTATGGAGCAGAGACAGGGGATGACGTTGGAGCCAGGGCGCATTGTCTTCGGAGCTTTGCGCGTATACTGGTAAATAAGCGTTTCCGTCTTCAGTCCCGGATACCTGTCGCTCAATCTGTCGGCCATTCTGTTGATGAAGTGAAGCAACGTACCGGAATGGGCGCCCTCCCTGTCGTCGATCGCCTTGCACGCGTCGCATTCACACCAATTGTGCCAGTCGTTCTGCGACACTCCGGCAACCAGCATATCCGCGACCGACTCGGAATCGGCTGACTTGCGACGCGCAATATCGCGGTCCACATATTCGCAGATATTTGAGAACGCCTGTTCAAACGCCGACGGATTAGTGAGGCATATTTGCGTCCGCCCGTTGCGCCGCACGCCTTTCACCTTACTGAACCAATCGGGATGTTCCGCAAAATATTTCTTTGAGGGCAGTATTTTCCCAAACGTATGGCAGTTTCCAAGCTCTTGGACAAAACTTATCGGTAAACCTCCATACTTCTCCTCCATATCAAGGCTGTTTCGGCATGCGTGCCCGTTGATGCGCAGCTTCGCCGCAAACGCAGAATCTTCCCGCACGTCCTGCCATGTCACCATCCGCATGACAAACGCTGGCTTCTGCGTATCATCAAGATCCGCCGGTACGGAAAACGCATCCTTGCGCGGAATCACTTCATGCCAACTCGCATACCATCCACACCCGCCATAAGTTTCAAGCAGTTCATACGCGCCATACAGAACGCCGCGTTTACCGCCGGAAATCTCAACGGCTCCGTCCTTGACGCGGATTCTGAAACCGTCAGGACCGTATTCTTCCGTCCGGACCAGACGAATCCCTCTTCCGCCGCATATCCCGTATCCTTCAACGACAGGAAGTTCCACGCCTGTCATCCTGCCAATGCACCGCCGAAGCTCATCGGCGGCATATCGCACCGACATCCCGGGATTCGCCGGAATGGCAATCACGTTCTCGACCGGCATCCCGCGAGCGCAAATCAAAAACCGGGACTCCGGTGACGGTTCGGCCCCATCGCTGACAGACACCCCGCCGATATTGAGAATTAGGCTGCCCAATGTGAAATATGCTGTAACTCTATTCATTTTTTTTTTCAACTTCTTTCCCCATTTCCGCTCCGCTCATGACACACTTGTTGTAAACGCACGGCATTATATCAAATCATCCAGGTGCATACAATGTCAAAAACGACTTTTAATGTAGTTATTGTAGTTTATCAAACCGGACTCATCCATTGCAGACCTGCTGTACTCAGGATGTTCCAGACTACATCACGGCAGGAAATGAATCGCCTTTGACATAACGCAATTGAACAGGGACAAAACCCTGCGGCCTCTTTCCCGAAAGATAGGCGAGTGCCATATTCGCCAACGCCTCTCCATGAGCATACGGATTCATCTCAAAACGGGCAAGAGAATACGGAAGCACAGGACCAAGCCCCCAATTGGACATCGTAACCACACGAACATCACCGGGAACGCAAACCCCCTGCGCAAGCATGGCGGTCAAAGCACCGGACGCAACGTGATCTTCCGTAAAATAAAACAGATCAGGAATCCACTTCCGCCCCTTGGTCGAAATCCGATGAAGAAAGGAATCCATCCCTCCGCGCACCATGCCCTCGTTTACGCCATAGGTTTCCGAATCACGATCGACAATCCAACGAGAAAACCTCATCTTGCGTCCTTTGACAAGATCATCAATGTCATAGTTGCTGGCATATGCACCAACCTGAATAATCCGCCTAATCCCTACTTTTTCACATTGAAGAAGAAATTCCTCCAGCGCAGCCTTCTTCTCAAGGAATACCGATCCCATGCATCCTTTGCAGCGGCTCGGATTCGCATCGGCAAATTCGACGAACGGCACCCCTGATTTAGATATAAAACGGGCAATGGAAGATCGCCTGTAATTGAACACGAGAACGACAAGATCAATCGACTGGCGGAGCGCAAACTTCAATTGAGAGAAATCGTAATCAAACCTCCCTTTTTCCGTATGACGGACCGTGATCGGTGAAACCAGATACCCGGCTTCTGAAAGTCTGGAGCGCACACGGCCCGACAACACATTTGAATAGTAGCAGGAATCTGAATCCGGAACAACAACCAGCACATGTCCGCGCCATATCTTACGCCCCAAATCCGCCACCACACATCCATGTCTTCGCCTAGCGACAATCAACCCTTCCGAAACAAGATTGGAGATGGCGGCCTCAGGGACCCGTATGGACACCCCTAACGCCTTTGACCATTCAATAATCGTGGGCAACGTCTCACCAGGCAAATATCTACCTGTCAAAATCGCCTGCCGGAGCCCGTCGGTCATCTGCTTGGACAAACCACAGCGTTGAGAGGAATCGAAGTCAAATGGTACAGGTATGGATTTCATCTTACATTCTGCATAGTCGACTGAACCGAAAAACGAAAAGGCATCCAATAACGGATGCCTCCCGAATGAAAACAAAAAAGCCGGAATATCCCCCGAACGCAGTGAGTCGCCGAAGGCGATGCCCTAGCAGGGGTGCGCCCGTGGGCGACGCCGGCTTCCCGTTCGAAGAATGCAGGTGCACTCTTCGAAGAAAACAAAAAAGCCGGCGGCGCCCTACTCTCGCACGGGCGAGTCCCGCACTACCCTCGGCGAAGGAGCCCTTAACTTCCGTGTTCGGAATGGGAACGGGTGTGACAACTCCTCTATGGCCACCGG
>SUVZ01000040.1 GCA_015061765.1 Lentisphaerota bacterium | reverse complement strand
GAATTGCGCTGCGGGTCTTGGCATTTCCCTAATGTGGATGACAAAAGGCAGACTGGAGGTCGTCCTGTCACAACCTGATTGCGAGTTCATTGCACAGTATTTCTTTGCCGAGAACGAGGGCTTGCCAGAGTTGATTCGTGCGATAGAAGAGCGGACGTCAGATCTGCTCAATTCTATTCACGATGAATTCGACCGTGTCGACGGGGTGGCGACACCCTCGGTAGACAGGCGCGATGCAATCGGATGGATTAAGGCGACCCAGTCTGGGGAAGTTGCCATTGTATCCGGACTGGGGGGGGTTGGCAAGAGCGCGACAGTCAAGTTATTTTGGCGGCAGCTTGCCCGGACGAGTCGTTTGGCTTATTTCCATTTTGACGTCCATTCGGCCTTGCGGTTCCTGTCCGTTGATGCGCTTTCAAGCGGGTGGAAGGTCAGCCTTGGTCAGCTACTGACGATCTATGAAGGGCTGGATCAACGGTGGCTTGTTCTTGATTCCATTGAACATCTTGAGGGTAATGTACAGCTCGGAGACCTGTTGGCAGTCATTCGAAAATTCCAGCAATCAGGGTGGCGTACTGTGCTGACAACACGGGGGCTTTATGAGAGCTCACTCGTTGACAGCCTGACGGCTGTAACCGTCAATCGGATAAGAACACTTCGAATCGATCCTTTGTCGTCGGAACAGGTCGGCAAGATTTTGTCCGCTTTTAACATCCAGTCGCATCATTGGCGATCCATTGAGTCCGCGTTGCGATTGCCGTTCAACCTGAGTCTTTATCTGCGACATGGATTTGGCAAGTCGCCAATGGAGTCGCTTGAGGCCTGGCGGGACGCTGTTTGGACTCATGTTATTGAGGGTGGCTCATCTCGTGTAAGTTGCGGTGAGACGTTTTGCGCACTGATCAGACAGAAGCTCACCCCGGGTTTCAGACGCTTTGATACGAGATCCCTCAGGGCAGACGATTTAGACGCTCTTTGTCGGCGTGGTGTTTTGGTTCGGTATGGATGCTCCGGGCGACTGGAAGTCGGCCATGACATTTATGAGGAATGGGCGCTTGTGCGCATCATGAATGAGCGATTTGAGGATGCGCCAGAAGATTTCCCATCTTGTCTGGACGGGGCATTGCCCATGCGCCGAGCTTATCGACTTTGGATGTACGATAATCTTGGCAATGGATGGATTGATGATGCATTTGTTAGACGTGTGCTTGCGCCAGGAATGAGAGTATGGCGAGAGGAGACGGTGCTGGCATTGCTGCAATGGAAAAGCCTTGGCGATTTCTTGTCGCGCAACCAAGAATGGTTTCTGCGCAATGGTGCGTCGGAGTTAATAGCATTTCTGAAAGTCGTTCAGGTTGTTGGAAGGGTCAGACGAACGAAGCTTGGGAATTTTGGATTGGATGTAAATCAGACGAACCCTTTGTCATATTTGTTTACCGAACCAGCAGGAAGTGGGTGGAACGACCTCATTTGCTTTATTGCGCGGCACATTGAATTGGTGGGAACGAAATCATATGATAAAATTGTTGAGGCGATTGAATTTTTCAGTCAAAGTTTCCACGAGGGAGTCGCTGCACAAGCAGTTAATCATTGTGCCTTGCATTTTGCTAAGTCCACCGATCAACAGAGGGGAGGTTTGTCTTATCGGTATTACAAACGTGTCGCCTCGGTTATGTCAAACACAGCAAAGGCGAATGTTCAGGAGCTTGGGGATTATCTGAGGACGTCGCTGGTGAAGACTGATTGGCAAGATCTTGTTTTTTTTGGAGAATATGCTGAAACAATCGTCGCCGATTCTCCGCTGCATACCATACTCTTTGAGACATTTCCCCGTGAGTGTGAACAGATTTTTGCCGGAATAATTACCTTCCGTCCGGAAAAGCACCATTGGGTTGATTTTTGCACCATTCCGAAAGCAGAGAAATATGGGCTCAGGGATGATGTGGATTCGCTTGTCGGAGTTAATAGTGCCTATGCCACTCCGGCATTTTATTTGTTGAAGTTTGGAGGTCGGGTATCTTTTGATTTCTTGGTGAAAGTGCTGAATGATTTCTTCGATAAGTATTGTTCCGGGCGAAAAAAAGTTCAGTTTGTCCTGCCTGATGGGAAGGTGGTTGCGCTATACGAAGGTCTTGATTTATGGACGGCGCATAGAGTGATGGTCGGTGCGTTGCTACCGCATGTGATCGTTTGCATTTTAATGGCTTTTGAAAAGTATGCGCTGAAGCTTGATGCGGACGAATCTTTGACGGATTCCGAGAATTGGTGCTTGGACTTGCTAAGCAAGGCGAATAGTGTGGCCATCCCAGGGTTTTTGACCAGCGTGGTGCTTAAATGCAAATGGAAATTTATGCGTCTGGCACTAACGCTTTTTTCGTGCCGAGAGGCGCTTGCGTTTGATTTACAGAGATCGGCGTTAGAAGGGTCGAAGTTCTATTTCAACTTTTATGGACGGAATGATCCCTGCGAGAGTTTCTATCGTTATGACCGTGATGAGGTTAAGAACGAGGCGTTTCGCAAAGAATCACTTGAATTTCTACTCTTCACCTACCAGATGGTGCGAGAAGGCATTAATGGAGAGGTGGATCGTGTTAATCGAATTTGGGCGATTCTTGATGGTTTTTATGGCAGATATGAAAGGCTGCCGCCGGAGGAGTTGTGTTTTAGATCACGTGTGGACATTCGTGAGGTCGCGCATTGGGAAAAACGTAATGATGATAAGGGGCATGTTGGATTTGTTCCTATTCCACGTGAAAACGAAGAGGTGACGAAGTTGCAGGAGGATAATAAAAAGTCGCAACGCCCGATAAATTTGGGACTCGGGCTGCAACTTTGGTCTCTATCCGTTCTGCAACCAGAGTTGTCAACGGGCAACAAAACGGCTGTGGTTTCCAACTATGAGGCTAACCCAGATTTGGTTGTAAATGATCTTGAGGAATTGAGAGGACATAAGCAAATCGGTGCAGATGATTCTCTGAGGGAGTCAGTTGTTGTTGAGACGTGTGCTGCATTGTTGAAAACCAGACATCGGCAATTGAATGATTCTCAGCTGAAAGATTACGAGGGCGTCGTTCTTTCCGCCATAGCGGAGAGTTATTGGGCGCAAAAGTTGTCAATGGCATTGTCTTCTCGCGACAGATTGTTGTCTGCACTACTAGTTGTCATGGCTGGGACGGATAACAAGGAAGTGCAAAGTGATATTCGTGTTGCGCTTTTGTTGTTTTTAATTTCGGACTATCCAGTTGAAAGAGTTGGCCCAAAGAGTGCTTTTGCGGTTGTTCAGGCCTCTTGCTTGTCTGCGTCTGATCGCGTTCATTTGATCAGAGATTACGTGCGTCTCAAGCGGGCGTATCTTGACTTCTCTAAGGCATCGAAGCCGCCTCATAGGCATCGAACTGTTCGTGATTTTGTTGCAGAGGCGGGAGAGGAAGTAGAGGCCATTATTAAATCCCCAGTGGGGTCTTGGACTGACATTGAGCCATATCTGGACGGCGAAATGCTTTGCGAGGGGCTGGTGTTGTTATCGGGTGATCAAATGGACTCAGAGGTAGTGGACTTTGTGCTCAGGCATCTTTCTCAAGCGCTTGAGTACTTGTACACACCAAAATCGGATGGAGATGTGCGGTTTAATAGCGTACATGGAGTGCGGACTCTTGTTTTGCGTTGCTTGGCCCCGTGGATGTTGAAGGCAAGCGGAATTGTGCGTGAGAAGGTTGCAGAAGCTCTTGTTGCGACGCCGCATATATTCGAGGTGCCAGATGTTTTGGACGAATTTGCAATCTGTGCGGAGACACTTCAATTGACGGAGGCGTTTGCATATTATTGGGGGCATTTTGCGGTGCCCGTGTGCACTTCAGTATCGAATGCGAAAAAGGAGTTAATTCCCGCATACACCCTAACGGCATATTATTGGCGCACGGATCTTCATCCTGCACCGTCCAAACTAGTGACAAATTCACTTATGGCGGTATATAAGTGTGTATTTGACACGTTAAGGTCCGATTCCTACGCCGTCTCGTGCTTCTCACGCTTTTTCGCGACAAAAGGATCTACATATTGTGTTCAAGGATTGTTGTGGATTGCGGAAGTGTTACCGAATTTGGATTGTCGGGATCGGTCTGTTCGGGACGGCATTGATGAGCTTTTACTGAAGGTCCAAGAATTGCATCGCGTTGATATCATTGCCGATAAGATGCTTTATGATAAAATGCTTGCTGTATTGGATTACCAGGTTGCGTCAGGGTCTGTTTGTTCTTTCCAGATACGCGAGACGTTTTGATCCGTTTAATTGCGCAATCAGGAGTGAGATGGAGATTCTTTTGTTAGAGCAGACATTTAGAAGATCGAGCCATATTATGGAGGATGTCATGACATATCAAGAATTAGAGAGTCTGATTAAAAATGAAGTGGGTGGGCCTGTCGTGTTCGGCACGATGATGGTCGCCAAATGATTTCTCGGGAGGGTTCGTTATGAATTCTGATCTTGCTTATAAACCACCTTATACGCTGAGTGAGATGGCTGTCTCGTTGATTGCGGATATTGCTGCGGCGCTTGAACGGTCCAAGATCGTGATGGAGGGGCCGGATGGCGTTCGGCTGCGCAAGATCAATTACGTTAAGACCATTCTCGGGACGGCTCGGTCGGAGGGAGTGCCGACGGAAGTCCCGACAGATGTCCCGATAAATGTCCCGATAAGCGAAGCGGTGCTGGAACTCGTCCGAAAGAATCCCAGTATTAGCCGCACGAAGATGGCGGTGATCCTTTCTGTGACAGTGAAGACGATTGGTCGGGCTCTAGCCGCATTGCCGCAAGTCGAGCACCGCGGCAGCAAGCGTACAGGCGGGTATTTTGAGAAGGAATCGCCGAAAGGGCGTTGAAGTCATGAGCAAGCTTATCTATTCAGTCAAAGAAGTGTTTGACACAAATCCGCAGAAGGGATGCCTTGGCTTAAACGGGGCGGAGCGTTATTACATTGCACCTTATCAGCGAGGCTATAAGTGGCAGTCTGCAGATGACTGGGATTCCCCCGCGCAGGTCAATACTCTGCTAAGGGACATCTACGACGCATGGGTCAAGGATTCTCAACGTGAGTACTACCTTCAGTTCATCACGGTCAAAAAATGCGTTGAACAAGGCCGAACTAATTTGCTTGAGGTAATTGATGGGCAGCAGCGATTGACCACGTTGTCCATCATCCTTTCCGCCTTGAAGTTAAGAGGCGCGCTTGAGAAAGAACAATACGCCCATCTGAAGAAGTCGCTAATAGATTATGCCTGTAGCAAAGATAGTCAGGACTGTCTAAATAATTTCTTTGCCGACGACAACATGCCAGATTTAGATAAACGGGAAAAGGATCAGACGATTCACTTTCTATGCGAAGCAAGGGAAAAGATCAAGGGCCTGCTAGGGCGCGATGATAGATTTGGCAGTGGGCGCCTGCCCGAATTCGTCGATTACTTGCTCGGAAAGGTCAAGATCATAGTCAATGTAGTTCAGGAGGGCACTTCAAGTGAAAGGGTGTTCGGTAATCTTAATGGTCGGAAGGTCGTTCTCACCGACATGGAGTTGATTAAGGGGCTTATTCTCTGCAGGGCCGCAAGAGACGATGACGGTATCGCCTATCGGCAAGTTCTTGAGCGTCGTGCCATGATGGGACGTACGTGGGATGAAATCGAACGCTGGCTAGCAAATGAGAATAGAGCTTTGTACTTTTTCGGAGAGAAGACATCCTCCTTGTATGATTTTCTGCTGCTCGTTATCTATCGTAAGGACATGGGACAAGAAAAGCGGTTAACGGACTGTTATGATGCTCGCTTTGAGTCGGGGACATCTGGATCGAAGCGGTACAGACTCTTCAACTGGTATTATAAAAAAATCAAGGTTTCTCGCGATGCGGTCGAGCTCTTTCACGAGATAGAGGATGTGTTCTGGGCCTTACGCGACATTTACGATGATGTCGGACGCTATAACACCTGTGGTTTCATTCTGTTCAAGAAAGTTGGCACGGAGCGCATCACACTCCTGAATCGGATTCTTGGGTTTGGTTCCAGTTGGAACAAGAAGGCATTTCCCTTGGTTTTGGAGAGATTTTCACAGCGCACGGAGAAGATGAATTCATCTGTAGCGTTTATTAAGAGTTACCGGGGCGGATATTCTGATCGGCCAGATCAATTGCGTTTGGACTTGATGTTGCTAAATTGCTTCCAGCTCGATGACAAAGGCATGTTCATAGCCAATGGTAAACGTTGTTTCCCGTTTTATGATGTACAATCCGGCAAAGATGCGACAAAAAGCTTGGAACACGTGCAACCGCAGCATCCGACGAATACCGATAAAGTTTGGCAGACAATCAGGGATGGATCAGCAATGATCAATTTGCTTACAATGTCGACGGCGAAAAAACTTGCAGATAAGCAGTATGAACCGTTCAACAAGGAACTTGTGAGTCTCCTTGAAGAAATGAAGAATAGACCACCCGAGTTGTTGGACACGGTCGTTAAATTTGAGCGAGGGGAGATTGCTGTGCCTAAGGAACGGGAACGAGATGCTGTGCCACCGGAAGATTTCCAGTCAATGGTTGAATTTTATGGCAATGTTATGCAGGCCTATAACCAGCCTTTTGAGAAATTCAGTCTTGCTGTACTTGCGCCCGAAATCTTCGGCGATGACAAGACGACCTGCAAAGATTCCATTGGCAATATCGTGCTGGTGACAGGGGCGCTTAACTCTGCGCTGTCAAATCGTAACTTTGCCGAAAAACGCAGGTTGATGCGGGACAAGCTGAATCGGGGCGAAAACGTCCCGCCGCATACGTTCAACGTCTTTTCTAAATTCAGTGGCAAGGGAACATATCTTGACTGTTGGTTTATTGGCGATGTAGTTGACAATGCCAAGACGGTGTTGGAAGAACTGTTTAATTTACGTAAGGCATTAGCCGAATATGGAAAGGTAGGTCTATAATGAGGTCGGGACACTACTCAATCCGCGAGTTACTTGCAGAGGGGGATATAGCGACATTGTGTATCCCCGAGATTCAACGAGATTACGTCTGGGGAAAAGACAACGTAATCCCGTTCGTCAGGGATATTGTCGCAGGCATGAAAACTATGCAAGGGCAAGGGCTCGACGACGTTGTTCAAGGCATTCCTGAACAACATCGGGCTGACTATCAATTATTCTGTAAAACTATGCTGAACCGTCAAAACATTGGGTTTATATATGCCTATTTTGATCCGGAAGTGCCCAGCCGGTTCTATTTGATTGACGGACAGCAAAGGTTCACGACACTCTTTCTGTTGTTGGCAGTGCTTGTTTTTATCGGGAAAACGGAATCGTTGCGATCAAGGTTCGTTTCAAGATACTTTTCTCCGATCCCGAATATGTCGGAAAATGATTTTCGCTCGTATGCACTGAAGGTTGATTATAAAGTTCGTGAAATGGCGCATGACTTCCTCCAGCATTACGTCTATGACCTTGTCTTTCCTAAAACGGCAACAGACAAACTTCCGGTCAACAAAGAGATTGCATGGTGGCAAAGTCGCTTCAATGGAGATCGCACCATCTTGTCGCTCCAGCAGAATGCTCAGGTTCTTCTTGAGTTTCTGAAAGTAAAGGCAAAAGACGGGGGAGGGTTGTCAGATTTCTGTGAGAATCTTTTCTCCTATATCGAGGAGTATGTTGAGTTCTGGTATTTCGACACGAATCTCTCTGCTCAGGGCGAGGAGTTGTACATCTACATGAATAGCCGAGGCGAACAGCTGAGCTATAATGAGAATCGTCGTGCGGCGTGTATATCATTGTGTGCCTCAGCGGAGAAGGGCCAGAAAGGAACGGATTGGGACGAAAAGCTCCAGAACCAGTACTTCATTCGCCGAGGACAAGATGGAGTGTCTGCTGACAAAGGATTCGATCTCTATCTGCGTACGACCGAGATGTTGTACTGGACTTTGCAGGGTGAAGGCTGCACGAAAAACCGCGGCGAACGGGAGGAGAAGTGGTTTGAATTCTTCGGCAATAGAGAGAATGTGGGCATGTCCGATATTGCTCAGGCGTTGTCCGACGACTATTTTAACTACCAGAAGGCGGTTGAGTTTCTTTGGGCTAACGCATCGAATGGTCTTGAAAAGATATTTCCAGAAATGTACAAGACATTCCGTTCGATTCAGGCCGGACGATGGATTGGCGAAAGCCTGTTGGTGGGAATCCCGAACGAAAACAAGAAAATAGACCAAGGAATGGTTTTGCCGGTCCTTGTTAGTCTCGAACTGTTCAAAGGAGTTGATGGGACGACTAGTGAAGGCGCTCTGAAAAAGGCCAGAGGGGCACTCTGCTTTTTGCTTTGCCTTATGAAGCATGACGACGTGCGCCGCAATCCGTCTGCCTGGATTTCGCGGCTTTTGGAACTTGCAAAGGAACTTCGAAATTACGATTATGATGTCGTGGAGCTTCTGGACAGCGGAAATGAGCTATTGCGGCCAGATGAAAAATGGCGATTGAAACTGTTGAAAAACTTTTCGTCTAACGGTGATCCGCAGCAGGATAAATGGGCAAGGCAACTAAAATATCTTGAACTCTTCTACGAATTGACCGGTAATGAGGGGCATAACATCTTGTTCGGTGATGTTTACTTGTTGTTTGCGGTCACGTTTGACGGTACGGGAAACCAGACTTCAGACGAAGTGCTGAGAAATGCCTCGGACAGCCCATTTGGGGAATTGAAGGAGAAGTTGGAAAAAGCTCGTGATGCCTTAATAAAGCGTTTCCCCAGTTATGATCTCAACGAGGCGGCGTGTTCCATGTTGCGTGATTATGGCGATTATACGATTGGACATGATGGAGAAGGCCTATGGTTTATGCATGACCTTGGGGTTGACGCGGGGAGGAACTGGGATTCTCACTGGCATCAGATAATGAGATACCATAGGGGGGCTCTCGTGGCGCCGGCTGCAAATCCTGTAGTCGTAAAATATATCCGTTCGTACTTTGATTCAGGGGTACCAAAGGTAGGTCAGTTAGATGCAGTCTCGGTGCCGATAAGGCTGATGATGAAGATTGCTCGCTCTTCGATTGGCTTTCAATTATTTGAGAATCTGTGGAAGCATTATTCGTATACAGAAGGTCGGTTTCGCTATGAAAAGTGCGGTGATCTCGGTGACGATGTATATTCGATTCAATTTAAGACCGGGCGGACATTGATTGATATCTATCTTAGAGAGAATATTACTGGTGGGAAGATTACGGTCGGCGGAGTCGACAAGAAGTTCGCAGTTTTTTTGAAGGAGTGCTCGAATTCCGTTTACGCTTTGATTGAGACGGATGAAGGCCGCGCTACGTGTGAACTCGACAAGTTGGATTCGGTTGTAGAATATTTCAAGAAATACGGGAAATTGAAGAACGACGAGAATTCGTCGGAAGTTGTAATTGGAGAGCCGGTATGACATCTGAAGAACTGAAGAAGCTGATTAAGACTGGCGAGAATGGCGTGGTCGAGTTCAAGCGCGGACGCGGTGGCGTTCCGGGCGATTTCTGGCCGTCGTATAGTGCGTTCGCGAATACGGATGGTGGCGTCATTGTGCTGGGCGTAAGCGAGAAGAACGACATTCGCGTGATTGAGGGCGTTGAAAACGCCGAGAAGGTCAGGGCCGATCTTTGGAACGCGGCGAACAATCCGGACAAGGTGAGTGACAACGTGCTGTCGAACAAGCGTGTCTATTCGCTGGAGGTTGACGGCAAGGTGCTGGTAGTCGCAGAAGTACCACGGGCAGATCGCCGTGTGAAGCCGGTGTATGTCGGTTCGGATGTGTTTAAGGGCACTTATCGGCGGAATGGCGAGGGCGATTACCATTGCAGCCGCGAGGCGGTTGAGGCGATGATCCGCGACAAGTGCAAGGAGACCGCCGACAACTGCCTCCTTGAGGACATGACGATTGCGGACCTTGATCAGGATTCGGTCAGACGCTATCGGATGATGTTCTCGCAGCGCAAGCCCGACCATGCTTGGAATAAGTTTACGGATGAGCAGTTCCTTTGCAAGATCGGCGCGGCGAAGAAGGACGATGACGGCGTTGTCCGTCCGATGTTGTCAGGGCTGCTGTGCTTTGGCGACTTCATGACGATCTCCAACGAACTGCCTGACTACTTCCTCGACTATCGGGAGAAGACGGGCGACGGCACGCGCTGGAAGGATCGTGTGGCGGCGCATGATGCGACATGGAGCGGAAACATCATTGATTTCTACTTCCGCATCTACGATCGGCTGACTTCGGACGTGAAGGTTCCATTCCGACTTGATGCGCACAGTCAACGTTTGAACGAAACGAAGGTGCATGATGTGCTGCGCGAGGTGCTGGCCAACGCGCTCATTCACGCCGATTACCACGGACGCCGCGGAATTGTCATCGAAAAGCAGTTTGACACGATCACCTTCCGCAATCCCGGTGACCTCCGCCTTGCCAAGGAAATCGCCATTGCGGGCGGGACGACGGATGCCCGCAATTCGAAGATATTCAACATCTTCGCGCTGATTGATGTCGGTGAGCGGTCGGGTATGGGGCTATCCAACCTCTACTCGACATGGGCTGAGCTGGGGTACGACCGGCCCGAGCTAGAGGAGTTTCATGAGCCCGATCAGACGGTCCTGAAGGTCTATCTGAAAACTAGTACAAAGAGCGCAAAAACTAGTACAAAGAAAACTAGTAGTAAGAGCGTGAAAACTAGGGAAAAGAAAACTAGGGGAAAGAATTGCGCCGAAGCTGTCGAACCCTTGAAAAACAAGGACGAAACGGCGAAAACTGTGGAAATGACTGTGGAAAAGAAAACTGTGGGTAAGGACGAGAGAACTAGGGAAAAGAGTTCAAAAACTAGTACAAAGAAAACTAGTACAAAGAACTTCGGATTGCCAGATGAGGAGCTTGTGGTTTTGCGGCTGACCTCAAGCCGTGTGGTTGAGGCTATGCGCCGGAATCCCAAGGTCACGCGAGAAGAATTGGTCGAGCAACTTCGGGTGACGGTTAGTGGCATAAATTGGCAGATAGCCAAGTTGCAGAAAGACAAAGTGATTCGTCGTGTCGGCGGGCGTAAATTTGGTAGTTGGGAGGTGTTGATATGACAATTCGGCTTGACGCGCCAAACACGCGTTGTCTACAAGGCTCCGTTCTTCAAGAAGTGCCGCTAAGACGACTACCACGAGGCAAAAACAAGTGAAGAATTCCACAATGAAAGTAGCGGCGGCGAATGGGGTAGGCCCGAGTAAAGCAGGTCTATTTGAAGGAGATTTGCTATGCAATTGATTTACTTATATTTCACATATAACAAATACAACAAGAAAGTTTTCTCGGATGACATTGAAATGAATTTTGATTCGCATTTGCGATTCAGAATAGAGGGAGATTGCCTGGTTCGGGATAAGTCTGTTGGCGAGCTGCCAACGGGTTTTTTCTCGATCTCATCCGAGTGCAAGAGTTCTCCGATCGTAGATGGCGTTTCGGTGGTTGCGGGTGGAAATGGATCGGGAAAAACCTCGGTTGCTGAGGTGCTGCGAGATATTATGGAGTCGACTTCGCAACTGACAAAGTTTGAGCGGTTTGTGGTCGTGTACCGCAAGCACGGCGATGCTTTTTGTTATTGCAAGAGTCATAATATTGATCTGCAATTGCCAAGTTCAGTGAAGCCGTGTCAAGATGGATTTGGGTCAGATTATTGGGCGAGTCAATGGAGCGGTGATTTTGTTTATATTACTCCTCACTTCAATCTTGATCCCTTGTTAATGTTAGGGGATTCCAATAAATTCTCAATTGGGCAATGTGAGTGTGTCGACCTTTCGCCGCTTGCATTGGCGGTGTCATGTGTGAATCGAACTTCTAACCCCAAGCCACAATTCTATCGCGAGTATAAAAGTTGGAATCATATTGGAGCCTATCTGACGGAACAAACAAAGTGGATGTTTGAGTTCGCCGATGCAGAAAGGAAACTACCAGCTGATAGAAGATTGTTTCAGGAGAGTGACGGTGAGCGACGAACAGGCTTGCCAGGACTAAGGTTTAATCCGCATGGCGCTACAATTGCTATTGATGCTGTGGTGAATCGGATGGTGATGGTCGGCGATATTTCAGCAGGTGTGAAGAAAATCCTGAAGAAGATCAATGCGCCAGACAGTACCTTTTGCACAAATGCGTTTTATGCCTATGCAGGGTTGTATTTGGTTGACAATCGTTTGAATCCGACCCAAAGACCACGAGTGTCCAAAGAGAAGGAAAATGGTGGGCAGACGAAGCAAATGAAAGAGGCGTGGGTAAGGCATTGGCAATACCGTAAAGCGCTGCTTGAATTTTGCCTGAAGAACGAACAACTCTGTGATTCTAAAATCTTTGAATTCTTCGCCTGGGCCAAGCAGTATGATTGTAAGCAACAAAAGATAACAGAGGCTGAAAAGTGTTTCAAGCAGATTTTTAAAGTTGAAAGTCTTGCGGCAAATGATGAAAGTGTAAAAATTCTGAATCTTCATGTTGTGCAGAGCGGAAGTGTGCAATTGACTTTAACCGATCAAGGTTCTCCTGATTATTTAAAGGAAATTCTATTGTTGGTGGATTTGCATTTCAGGGCTAAGTCAGTTTTGGACTTTTTGTCTTTTTCGCCCTATCCGCGGATGTCCGCAGGAGAGCAATCCTTTTTTTGCACATGGGGGCGTTTGTATAATTATTATGTAGGAGCTGTCGGTTCGGGCGGTCATGATTTTGCGACCGGGAAAGCGGGTGGTTCACGTCCGGCTGATCATGATGCCCTTGTGTATTTTGATGAGGCCGAGACTACGATGCATCCAGATTGGCAGCGTCAGCTTGTTCGATTCACGATTTGGTTTTTTGAGACTTTTGTTCCTTGGGTTCACCCACACATTATCTTTGCGACCCATTCCCCAATGCTCTTGTCAGATGTTCCGATTGGGAATGTGGTTTTGCTGGCGATGCGTGAAGATGGGAAAAGTTTTGTGGAAAACTCCTTGAAACGAGAAAATACATTTGCGGCCAATGTCTTCGACCTCTATCGAGAGTCCTTTTTCCTGAAGGATGGTTTTTCCGGAACCTTTGCGCAGGAGAAACTTGATACCCTTCTTCGGAAAATCAAACGTATTGTTGTTGAAGAAAAAGCTGAACGTATTACGCTTGACGAATGGGCGCCGGCGGACTTAGTTGGAGACCCTAATGTCCGAAAGTATTTTGAATCAATCAAACCCTTGGTCGACAATGTTCAGGGAAAGATTTTGTAAGATATGCGGTTGTTGACCATAGAAGGCGCTATTCTAGATAAGCATCGGCAGTCTTATGGCGATGCCCTAAATTATGCCATAGACGATCTGCTTTCCGGTAAAGATCTTCATTTACATAATGGGAATGGCAAGAACGTAATTCCTAGAAAGGCTGCATGGATAGAAGCTAAAGATTTTATATGCTGTGGAAGATGTTATTTGATGCTAGTGCAACGAATGCTTAAGCAATGCGATCTACTGTGCGCTGAGCCAACGCAATTAGCCAAAATAGTTAATCAATTGGATTGTTTTGAGGGGGCTGTTCATGGTTATGTGAAAGGGAAAAAGAAGAATAAGCAAACAACATTCCAGGGGGGTGCTTATGCGCAAGCCAAAGATACCTTGGCAAAATTGTTTGATTATAATCAGTTTGGCGAGAACAAGATACTCAAGTTTTATGATTATAACGGACAACATTGCTTTGGATGGGAAACGTCGGATGATTGGGGCGCATGGTATTTTATTAAGGCGTTGAAAGCCGAAGCATGTGCATATTGTAATGCCGACGGGGTCTTTTCGTTGGTGTTGAACTATGATCCCGCAAAACCAAGTCGGACGGATGTACGTGTTGTTCGAAAACGCTCGCCTTTGGATCATTTTTACGGGCATTCCAAGTACCCATGCCTGGGGCTTTCCCTTTATAATCTTGTTCCGGCATGTACACGATGCAATACAAACATGAAAGGAGCAAAAGAGCAAAGTTTATGCAATCATATTCATCCGTATGTTGATAGCTTTGATGACGGGTTGCGATTCTTTGCATTGTTTACGAGCATCGCAACACTTTCAATGTCGCGTTTACGTGATGATGATGTAATGGTTGTCTTGCGTCCTACGAACGCTGACCCACGGTTGGTGAAGCGTGCAACGTGTTCGAGTGAGTTTTTCCATTTGGAAGAGGTTTACAATCAGATATATCGAAGGGAGATAATGGATGTTGTTCGGCGAGTTCTGATGTTGCCAGCGTCATATCGCGAAGATCTGAAAAAACGCTATCCTGGCATTGAGGAGACATTGGCGAATCGAATGTTGGTCGGCTCAAGTTGTGATCGAAGTCGAATAAATTCAGAACGTCTTTCCAAGCTGACATGCGATTTGTATGAGCAGTTGCATGTCGCTGACTTGAAATATATGATATAGTAGAGGAAGAGAGGACGCGTGTCACTGGTGATGTCGCGGCAAGGTAGATAATGTATAATTGTGGTGCTGTCGTGTTCGGTGTAACGAAGTGGCAAAAGATTTCCTAGAAGGGTGTATCATGAATTCTGATCTTGCTTATAATCCGCCTTATACGTTGAGCGAGACGGCTGTCTCGTTGATTGCGGATATTGCCGTGGCGCTTGAACGGTACAAGATCGTGGTGGAGGGGCGGATAGCGTTCGATTGCGCAAGATCGATCACATGAAGACTATTCTCGGGACGACGGCGATTGAAGGCAATACGCAGACGGAAGAGCAGGTGACGGCGGTGTTGGAGGGGAAGCGCGTTGCGGAGCCTCGCCTGGAAATCAATGAAATCAATGGCGCTCATGCCGCGTATAAGCTTCTGGAGAAGTTTGATCCTTATTCGTTGCCCCGAGAAGGTTTTCACTGATGCATCCGAGCTGTTTTTTTAGTATAATATTCGGCCATGCGCATTCTATTTCGATATGTATTCCGCGAGTTCTGTGTGCCGTTGGCATACTGTCTTGCTGGTTTTGTGTCGATTTATGTGCTTTTTGAGCTTTTCGGTGTTTTTAGCAGGCTGATGGAGGCTCGTCCCGGGTGGTGGATTTGCGTACTGTATTTCGCGGGCTATCTGTCGCCGTACTTCAAGTGGCTCGCGCCGGCATGCCTGATGCTGGCGGCTCTCTACACGATGTGGAGTTTCTGCCGTCATTCTGAGCTCATAGCCATGAGATCGAGTGGCGTGGGTTTTCTTTCGATTGTTCGTCCAATGCTGGTCGTTGCTGCGCTCATGGCGGCGTTTGTGGGATGGGTGAATGAATCGTTTGTGCCAAAATATGCCCAGTGGTCGCGTCAGATGCGTTCCGCGAAATTCAATCTAGATGACCTCTCCCGGGAAGACAATATCGTATATCACAATGTCAATGCGTCTCGCACCTGGAATGTGGGAGCTGCGATGAACGATGATGCGACGGTGCTGGAGGATGTCGCCATCAGCGAGAATTGGCCGGATGGCGGACGCAAACGTACCGTGAAGGCGGCAAGAGCGGAGTATCTTGACGGGGAATGGTGGCTGGATGGCGCCGAGACGTTCCACTTCGATGCCAATGGGCAAGAGGTTCCGTCTCCTACCCCGGCGCTTGAATCCCTTAATCTGAGGATGTTCCCGGAATTTCAGGAGCAGCCGCGCGATTTCCTGCTTCAGAACAGGAATCCAGAGTTTTTCTCCACCGGTGACCGTATCCGC
>SUVZ01000541.1 GCA_015061765.1 Lentisphaerota bacterium | reverse complement strand
CGTCCGGCGATCCTCCCCGTAAAGAACGCCCACCCTTCTCAGAATCTCACTTTCCGGAATTTCGCCCTCTCGCTTGGGAACCCTTACGCACAAATGGAAATGGTTGTCCATCACAACATATGTTATCACATCGACACCGCTGAAATCTGCCGCCCGATGCAGCATGTTCACAAAAACCTCCTTCTTTTCATCATTATTCAGCAGAAACGCCTTGTTTGCGATTCTGCTCACAACATGGTAGAAGGCCTCGCCTTCCGCCTTGATTCTTGCTATTCTGGCCATTTCGATATTCCCTTTCGTTCCGTCGGGACACAATCGTCGCGACAGGAGGTAAGATATCAAAAAGCCGGAAATGAAATGTCAAATCTATGTCAAGTTTATGTCAAATCTATGTCAAATTTTTTTGACACAAATTTGACAATTCAGCCCAGGCTAACTTTTTCGACACCTTCCGCCGAAGGGCCTGTCCCCACGAAAGTCCAAAGGCTAAAACACAATACTGCACATCGTGCGGAAGTTGCGGATCTTCAACTCGGCAACTCCATCGGCTCCACGCTTTGCCGAAATCAGTGCGCAATCCGCATCAAGCGAAAACAGTTCCGCTTCAGCGGACGAACGCGGATCGGAGATGCGCACATCCAGCTCGCCAATGGCCGAACCATTATCCGGACGGAGAAAATGGAGGACGAGCTCACCCTTGCGGTTAATTTGAGTTTCCGCCATTATGCCCCGCTCGGACAACTTAACCATGAATTCATCCGGCACACGTTCGACACGGTTGGCCATGCCATCCATTTTCACAATCGGATCGTCCAACGCCCGCTCACGCCCATTTTCGTCGTAGAGGCCGAATTTCCCCATCATCAGCACCCGCACTCCGCGCCCTGACGCATCGCGGATCAGACCATAGAGTCCGCGCGAGAGGAATCGCATATCCGGAAGCACCAGCAGTTCCCCATCTTTGAGCACGGAAATATCCTTTTCGGCAATGATAGTGTAGGGAACAGCCGAAGCGTTGAGTACTTCAGATGCATCGGCAAACGAATGAAAGCCATTTGCCTTATGGCTCCATCCATAAAACGTATCCGGTGCATACAGCAGATGCGTCTTAGCGACAGGAGTCGTGTCAAAAAGCCTCTTACCGTTCCTCCTATAAAAACCAAATGCATTTCTGGCAGCCTCCTCCTGCACCGGATCATCGAGGATTACACCGCTGCCCTTCTTGACCGAACGCACAAGCCATGGGCATCCGCATATGTCGCCATATATCATTCCCTGTGCATAGAACCTGTCGAGCTTGGCCCTCTCACGCGGTATGCCCACGTGCGGTTCAATCCAGTCGACCTCCGTCACCGTATCCCACGTGGAATCAAACACCTTAAAGCCGAACCGCCGCCCCAATTTGTATGTAACGACCTGAGAGACGATGCCACCATCCTTTTCGGCATGGATGAAGCGACGGTTCTCCGCCATCATGACGTCACAGCTGTCGGGCTCAACGGCAACATCCACGCCGCGCAGTTCAAAATCGTATCTTCCGTACGCAGGATTGTGCAAGACAATCTTATCCTTTCCAAGCGACTTTACATAGTCAAATATTTCCTTGTGGAAGCGTGCAAGCCTGTCGTGACGGAACTTCTGCCGCCATATCTGCATGGCGTCATGCCATTCCTGCCCGATTTCAGTCTGCGCAAGCCGCGGCGGAATGCGCACATGGCGAAAATCAGCCAACCCGCACGCCGTCCTCGGATCTGGGACCGTCGCCGCAAGATATTCACGGAACGCCTCCTGGCACCGATCGCAATGGCAGTCCTTGGCGTAGGAGTTGTCGAAATGGAACCCATCAAGACCAACAACCTCCAGTCCGTGCTTCACCACCTTCTTTATGTAATCCCTGAACTCCCGGCTCTCTATGCACGGCGACCATCGATAGTAGTGTCCGTAGGTGCAAATGCCGCCGTCAATGGTCCGCGCCGTCCATGACTTAAGGTCTGGAATCTCTGCAAGCATCGCCTCATAGTAGAGCGAGTCAAGCTGACAGTAGCCGAGCACTTTCACGCCATGCCGGTGGGCAATCTCCGCAAACTGCCGTGTCCGTTCCATCTCCGCTCTCTCATGGATAAGTCCAAAACCCTTGAAATAATGGCAGTAGACCGTATTCACCCCAAGCTCCGCAGCATGCGACACAAGTTCTTCGCCATGAAGCCTCCCATACCATTGAGGCAACCAATCACCGATGGAGAATATCGTCGCACGGCAATAGCTCATCCGGCGCAGATGATCAGCCGGCTCGTGATTCCAGTACGACCACACCGCCGGACTTTCAACGCCCGAGGAATTCAACGACACGAAAGCCAACAACGACAGCAGCAGTCTATTCATCATAGGATTTGATCTTCCTCAATGCCGACCCAGTTATTTCTTGCGCGCAAGTTCCGTTGCCAGCCAAAGCAACGCCACCTGACCATGGGGATCTCCAATCCCTCGCGGACGGTTCAGATAGTAGTCTCTGTCGTTCAGCTTACTGGTTCCGGCACACACATCGTTTATGTTGCCATAGGCGTCCAATCGTGCAACAAGCGCAAGATAGGCCTTGCGGGTCGCAGGACCATACACTCGCCCGTCAAGCCACCCCTCGTTCACGCCAACGGCAAATGCATAGGCAAACATACCCGATCCCGAAGTCTCCGCCCACGATCCATGATCTCCGACAAGCTGTCCCCAAAGACCGTCCGAACGCTGGGCCTTGAGCAGAGCATCCATCATGAGCCGGTATCCCGAAAGGATGCGCTCGCGGTGCAGGTCCTCCGAAGGCAGGTGCTGC
>SUVZ01000540.1 GCA_015061765.1 Lentisphaerota bacterium | reverse complement strand
GCAAGAGGTCCGGGGAGATTTGCCGTCATGACTTTCTGATGGTCGATGAAAAAGCCGACTTTGCGGTTCTCGCCGTCGACCGTCAATGCAACATGGTGCCACTGCCCGTCCTCGATTCCGCGTGATCCTAGGTAAATGTCGCCATATCCGACGTCGCCCGCCGCATTCGTCACGCAGCACCAGTGATAGTACCAGACGGAGTTGGCATTGCGGAGCAAACCATTGTAATAGGTTCCCATGCCCGTCCCGAAGTAATGGTACATCTTTGAAAAGTACATCTGGTATTGATTGCCCGTTGCCGTCGTCGGCCTCCTGACGAAACACTCGAACGTGAAGCTCTGCAGCTCCAGGTCTCCGTCCGGGTCGGCGATATAGAGCGGACAACCCTGGCTATACGCGGGCTTGCCGTCGAAATGGAGAGACTTGTCTACCCGCATGTCAACACCGAACTTAGATTCCCGGCAAGCGTCGAATGGCTCAGCATCAAATGTGGAGATGGAAGAGAGATGTCCGGTCGATGCGGAGCTATTGTAGCGGTTGACGACATCGGCAGGGAATTTCGAACTGTTCATCTTGTTCAAGAACCGGGTTCCGATAGACACCGTTGCACCTACGGTTCCATCAAACGACCATCGCCCGACAGTCTCGCCGTGCACACATGCTATATGAAAGATTGCAAACAACGTGAGAGCACACGCGGTTTTCGATGATCTTCTTGTCTTAACCATTGCGAGATCCTTTCGTTGGGTAATTTCAGTGTGTGAAATTATACCAAATCCCGTCGTTCGACAACAACCCTAACTCGGCAATATTTCCGCCAAATCAGGCAAAGGAAAATGGCGGCTTGTGCTTTCAGCGCAGAAGCGTGACGTCACTCCTTGAAAAGATCGTCGAGCGTGACGACAGACTGGATGTCGAATGCGTTCGCGTTGCGCTTCAGGCCGCTTGCCGAAACAAAGGTCAGATGAACGGCATTTCTGGTGCCGGTCTCGGAAATAAACATCTCGCGCCGCCCCCTGAGTTTGGCGTCGTACGCATCGGAGATTTCAAACGGTTCAGACGTACACTTCATCTCGCAGAGATTTGTGACGGCGTCGTTCCGCTCGATGACGAGGTCGATCTGCGCACCTTCGTCCCCTTCGCCGCTCGCACGATGCCGCCAGGCATACTGCCGCGTGACGACTCCCGATATCCCCAGCTTCTTCTTGATCTGATCGACATGGAGAAGCGCAACGCGTTCAAAGGCAAGTCCGCGCCAGACACTGGCTTCCTGCGTTCCGGAAAACGTCCGCCAGTAGTCGGATGGCGGATTGTCCTTCCCTTCCATGAATCTGAAATAGAACAGCGTGAAGTTGTCGACAAGCTGAAAGACGCGGTCCTTTTTCCGATTGCCGGGAACAGAATACGCGCGAATGAAGTCGCACTGCTCAAGGACCGTGAGCATTTCCGTCAGCTTGCCGTTCCCGGGAACTCCCGACAGACGAATGACCTCGTCGCGGGTCATTCCGCATTTCTTTCGGCCGAGAGCGCGGACGATGGCCACATACGGCTCCGGATTCCTGAACAGCGATGCGTAGAGATGCCTGTACTCATTGCGCAGTTCCGCTCCGGGTGCAAACAGCAATGTGTCGATGCCCTGCGCCATTCCCTGGTCGCTGCGCAGAAGATCCCAGTAATAGGGCACCCCACCGAGAATCATGTAGCACTCCAGCAATTGCATCCTGTTCATGGCAACGCCTTTGGCACGGACGAATTCCTCGCACTCGTGCAGGCTGAACGGACGCAAATATATATGACGGCTTATCCGGTTGTGAAGACCGCCGACGTCATTGTCGATCTTGTTCAAAACCCAGGATGCCGCCGAACCGCAGATGATGAGTACGATATCCCTGCGCATCGTACACCATCCGTTCCAGAAATGGTCAAGCGCCGCAAGAAAGTCCGACCTTGGAGTGTCCATCCACGGACACTCGTCAAGAAATACAATCTTCCGTCCCTCCGGCTTCTCTTCAAGCAGATCCTCAAGAAGATGAAAGGCCGCAAACCAATCCTTGGGGATTGACTTCTTGACTCTTCCATACCGCCGCAGCGATACGGCGAATTCGGACAATTGCCTTTTCGTGGCATCCTTGACCGGCACTTCGCACCCGGCGGTGTCAGTGAGAGTATTTTTGAGGCCAGTATGCTCAAAGGCGAACTGATACCGACAAGTCTCCCGAATAAGAAACGTCTTCCCTATGCGGCGACGACCGTAAACCGCAATAAATTCAGACTTTTCCGACGCAATCAGATTTTCAAGATCTGCACGTTCGCGTTCGCGACCGATTATCATATATAATCCTCCTCATCATTTATTCGTGCATATTTTATCATTAAACCATGCCAAATGTCAATTGTGTCGACACAAAAAGACAACTATAACAAATAAATCTTGATGTTTATCGTGGATAATCGTCCAAAAGTCAACTACAGATGGCGTTTTTGACAAAAATATAGCCGCTCACTCGGCAGCGCTCCCGCCAAATCAGGCAAAGGGGATTTTTGCCAAACAAGCAAACAATATCCCATTTTCGGCAAGAGGTATGATATACTATCCAGCATGAAACAAGCCACAAAGCGGATAGTGCTGGCGTTCCGGCTCGCGGGAGAGCCCGGGAGGCGCAAACTCGACGGATTCTTCCGGTATATGGCCGACCACCAGCTCGACTGGCAGCTTCAGTTCGTGCGCATCCGCGAAGACTTCAATGCCGAGTTCGTGAAATCATTTTCTGATCGCGGAATAGACGGCGTGGTATACTCACTCCCAGACGCGAAAGACGGCGCGGAGGAGCTTGCGCG
>SUVZ01000539.1 GCA_015061765.1 Lentisphaerota bacterium | reverse complement strand
GAAAATTGGGTGTAGTATATCAATTTCCATTCGCCGATTCAAGCAAACAATGTCAGAATTCGAAAAGATCTCCGGGAGAATCCTGTTCAAGGACGGAAAGATGAACGTCTGTGCGGCCAAGCTCCTCAAACACATCGGCGAACGCCCTCCTCGCCAGCGATGGAGAATTGCATTCGGACGATATGTGCCCGAGCAGAAGCGTCTTCAGGCACAGAGGATTGGTCTCGCGCACGAGCATCGCCGCATCCTCATTCGAAAGATGGCCGGTGCGACCGCGGATGCGCTGCTTGAGCGATATCGGACGGTCGCTCTGCTCAAGCAGAACAGGATCGTGATTGGCTTCAAGCACCGCGCACGTTGCGCGGGAGAACGCCATTCGCACATTCGAGGTTACAACCCCCATATCCGTACCGACGAAAAGCGAACTGCCGTCCACCTCGAAAAGATATCCAACGGGATCGGCTGCATCGTGGGAGATGGAGAACGCCGTAACCGTGATGTCGCCAAGCTCGAACGGTTCGCCGTTCTCGAAGAGCGTCCATCCGTCATTTACTCCCGTCTGACGCGCGATAGCATCAGCGGTATCGCCGTTCGCCACAAGCGGAACATCCGGCAGACGCTTGTGGAACGTCGCAATGCCCTTGCAGTGGTCCGAATGGTCATGTGTGAAAAGGACGGCCGAAACCTCCCCGATATCGACCCCGCAATCCGCAAGCCGATTCTTCTCCTCCTTGAATGAGAAGCCCAGATCGACAAGCAGGAGCGTATCACCAGAACGGACGGCAATGGAATTGCCGCCCGATCCGCTTCCTAAAACACGCAGTCTCAAAACTAAGCCTTCTCTTCCGATCAGGCCTCGTGGATGCGGGCATTCGCCGCCGCGACCTTGTCGGCGATCTCCTTCTTGTGCGCACGGAACTTCTCGCGAAGCTCCGCATCCGCCGTGCCGAGGATCTGGACGGCGAGAAGCGCCGCATTCGTCGGGCCCGCGCTGCCGCATGCAACACATGCCACCGGCACGCCGGACGGCATCTGCACCGTCGCATAGAGCGCGTCAAGTCCATTGAGCGCACCGCCCGCAACAGGGATTCCGATCACAGGAAGAACCGTACCTGCTGCAAGAACGCCGCCGAGATGCGCCGCACCGCCTGCAGCGGCGATGATGACCTTCAGTCCGCGCCCTTCCGCGCTTCTGGAGTATTCAATCGCCATTTCAGGCGTACGGTGGGCGCTGATGACGCGCGATTCGTACGGAACGCCGAACTTGTCGAGCGTCTCGCAGGCCTTCTTCACGAGCGGCCAGTCAGAGTCGCTGCCCATCACAATGCCAACCAACGGTTTGTCTGAATCCATGATCAATTCCTTTCAAATGCGCGATGCGCGATGTCTCTTCTGTAAAATGCCTTTTCGAACGAAATGGCGGCGACAGCACGGTATGCGGTATCGACAGCGTCACGGAGAGTGCCGCCCATGCCTGTAACGGAGAGGACGCGTCCACCATCCGTGACCACAGCGCCATCGACAGACTTCGTTCCGCAATGGAACACCGTCGCGCCCTGGATCTTCGCCGCCTCGGCAAGACCCGATATCACCTTGCCCTTCTCGTAGTCTCCTGGATAGCCGCCAGACGAGATGATCACAGTCGCAGCAGCCTCAGGCTTGACGACCACATCGGACTCCTTGAGGCAACCGGTCGCCACATTCATCAGCATGGCGGCGAAATCGCCGTCCAAGCGCGGAAGCACCGCCTCCGTCTCAGGATCGCCGAAACGTGCGTTGAACTCCACCACATTCACATTGGAGCCGCTGAGTGCGACCTTGCCTCCCTCAGGGGTGACCATGAGTCCGGCATAGAGGACGCCACGATAGGTTATGCCGCGCTTCTTTAGTTCACGGACGACAGGAAGGATGATCTTCTCCTTGATTTCCGGAAGCATATGTCCCGTAACGACAGGAGCCGGGCTGTACGCGCCCATGCCACCGGTGTTCGGACCCTTGTCGCCATCAAAGATGCGCTTATGGTCCTGCGAACTCGGAAGAAGCACGGCGTTCTCGCCATCGACGAGAGCGAGAATGGAACATTCTTCGCCATGAAGGAACTCTTCGATAAGCACCTCAGCGCCGGCAGAACCGAACTTGTTCCCGACGAGCATATCGTCGATAGCCGCCTCCGCCTGTTCAGCGGTCTCCGCAACAATCACGCCCTTGCCTGCGGCAAGACCGTCGGCCTTGATGACGACAGGAATACCGTACGCAGGAAGCGCGGCCTTTGCCTCTGCGGCATCGGTGAAGACCTCGGCCTTGCCAGTGGGAACGCCTGCCGCCAGCATGATCTCCTTGGCGAAACGCTTGGATCCCTCCATGCGCGCACCTGCGGCCACAGGGCCGAACGCCTTGATTCCGGCAGACTCAAGCGAATCCACAAGCCCGGCGCACAACGGGGCCTCCGGCCCGACAACGACGAGATCAGGAGCGTTCTCCTTGCACCATGCGGTCAGCCCAGCGACATCATCCGCCTTAAAAGGCAGACACTTGGCGATCTCCGCCATGCCCGCATTGCCCGGTGCGCACCAGAGCTCGTGTTTCTCCGCATCCTGCGCCAAACGCCACGTAATCGCGTGTTCGCGCCCACCACTTCCTACAACTAAAATTTTCATGTCGACATTATACCACAATCCAGCACGCCGTTGGAAAATCCCCACGTTTTCAACGGGTAATGCATGGTTCTTTATGCGATGCCATCCGGCATACGGACGGCATCAACGTCCGAATTCAGTAGTCGGCGTATTCTGCAGCTTGTCGCAAGCCGCGTGCCACGCACGCTTCAAGGCAAAGAAATCG
>SUVZ01000538.1 GCA_015061765.1 Lentisphaerota bacterium | reverse complement strand
TTCATGGACGCGATGGACAGCTTGTCCATCCACTCGTTCCAGGCCTTGACGTTCTCGACCTTCGAGGCCTTGTCTGAACGCCATGCAGGAAGGATCTTGGTGCCGAACGGCTTCTTCGCGATGGCGAGGTGGTGCTCGAGGGAATCGACGGGGTCGTCGGTGGTGCACACTACACGGACGTTGGACTTCTTCATGAGACCGCGGGCGGAGAAGCCGGGCTTCTTCATCTGCGCGTTGCACTTCTTCCATATCTTCTCGGCGGTTGCGCCGCAGAGACGGTCGCCGACCCCGAAATAGCGCTTGAGCTCGAGGTGAGACCAGTCGAAAAGCGGATTCTTGACGAGCACTTCCATCGTCTCGGCGAACTTGACGAACTTGTCATGCCATGACGCATCGCCGGTGACATACTTCTCATCGACACCATTGGAGCGCATCTGACGCCACTTGTAGTGGTCGCCGCCAAGCCACACCTGCGCGATGTCCTCCCAGCGCTTGTCCTCGGCGATCTCGGCCGGCGGCAAGTGGCAGTGGTAGTCAATGATAGGCATCTTTGCCGCGTAGCCGTGATAGAGCTCCTTGGCCGCCTTGGTTGTCAAAAGAAAATCATCGTTGATGTAACCCATTGCATTTCTCCTTTTTCGTGTTGGGCGGTATTATACCACAAATCGTCCCGTTTCTGTTTACTGCGTGTGGTGAAACTGTCAGAGGTGAGCAAGGGCCGCGCACCGGTAGACATGCTGCAGAAATCAACCTGCGAATGACCTTGCGGCGAACTCATCCAGCTGCCCGGTAAGGCTCAGGAAATCCAGGGCCATGTAGCGGTCTCGCATGAATATCGTCCTCTTCGCATCTGCGAGCGATGCCGCGACAGAGGTGCCGATCTCTTCAGGAGTGGCGGGTGCGCCTACAATCCTGAGTCTGCGCTCTATCTCTGTGGACGGGACTAGCTGTCCTTCCAGTCTTGCCTTGATTTCCGGCCAGCGGGCCCTGAAGCTCTCCAGCCGTTTGCGCATGGTATCCGTATCGACATATTTCGAGCGGACCGTCTTTACGCCAAGCTCAGGGAATAGAGTTCCGGCGAAAGCCCCGGCTCCAATTCGCTCCTGCTCATCGAGCGGTTTCCAGTTCTTCAGACAGGCGTCCACATCCAGTTTGGTGTAATCGAATGAGAGAATCTTCTCGTAGACACGGCACATGAACAGCGTGAACACCCCTACCTGTATGCCATGGGGAACAATATCCCCCTTGAACGTATGGTCCCTCATCTCGAGAAGATGGCTGAAAAGATGCTCCGCGCCCGATGCGGGACGGGAACTCTGCATATCCTGCATGGCGAATCCGCCAAGCATCAATCCTTCCACAAACCTGGACAAAGGCTCAGTGCGCATTGCCGCCACGCCTTCTGGATCGGAAATCGCATCCTTCAAACCGTCCTGAACCGTGTGCCATGAGGAATCGTGCCACTCCGATGCACCCAGTTCGTAGGCGAGAATCCAGTCCGCCCCGGCCGGGACCTTCGCCATGAGATCCGCAAAGCCGCTTGCCGCCATCCATGATGGAGCCGTGCGCATCACGTCAAGGTCGGCGACGATAGCGCGCGGCGCAGGACACGAATACGTCTGTTTCGCGCCCTCAGGGCTGCGTATCGCCGCCCCGAAGCTGGAATAGCCGTCCACGCTTGCCGCAGTTGCGCATACCATATAGGGCATGCCCAGCTCTCCGGCGGCAAGTTTTGTCAGGTCGTTGATTACACCGCTGCCGACGGCGACAGGCACGGTTTTCCCATCGCATGCGTCGCCGGCGAAACCGCGTATCGCCTCGCGAACCTCTTCGACATACCTGTAATCGGCATGGAAGGTCGCGCCGCCAGACTCAAGCACATGCTCGCCGACCGCAAGACCAGCGCCGGCAAGCATTTTCTCCACATGTCCGCCCGCCGCACTGCGCGTACGCGGATCGCATACCACGAAAGCCTTTTCGGCTTCAGGGAAATGCTCTCTGACCAAGGCTGGAACACTCGTCAGAACACCCTCGCCGATGATGCACGCCCTAGTGTCGGCCGCACGCGCCAGCGCCTTGTCGACAGCTTCTCTGGACATTGTGATTTGGCGCATGTCGTATTACGGAAGGAGACGCTTTGTCGTGCCCTTGAGGTAGGCCTTGCACATCTTGTAGCCTTCAGCGTATGCGGCACCGCACTGATAGCCGCGATAGCGCGAGCAGGTGCGGACCATGTCCGCGAAGTCGATGTGGTCATGTTCCCGCATCCAGTCAAGCTGGGAATGATGGCACTCGAGCATCTGGATCTTGAGATCGATCTCGTCGGAGATGTCCACGAACTCATCCGGAACGAAATTGACGCCGGCAAGAGTATCCATGTAATATATCGGGACAAGCTTCGCGGCCTTCTTCATCTTGGACGGCCAATTGGGAAGCGTTGCCGTGAACGCGGCGTCGAACACCAGTTTCGCCGTCGCCGTATGGTCGGGCATGTAGTCGTCTGGATTGTGCGTGATGATGAAGTCTGGCTGGGCATACTGGATCAGTTCGACAACCTTGTTGCGGCTCTCCGCATTGTCGGAATATATGTCGAGATCATCGAACACGCCACCGATCACCTCAATGCCCGCAAGCTTCCCTGCCTCTTTCGCCTCGTTGGCCCGCATAGGGATCAATTCGTGCGGAGGGATGACCACATGGCCAAGGGATCCGTTGCAGAGGTGGGCGACAACAACCTTGTCACCGCGCTTCACGCATTTTGCCAGCGTTCCCGCGCAGGCGATTTCAACATCATCAGGGTGGCAACCGATGGCCAAAACGTTCATATTGGACTCTCCTTTTGCT
>SUVZ01000537.1 GCA_015061765.1 Lentisphaerota bacterium | reverse complement strand
AACACCGCGTGGTCAAGCGTGAGGTACGACCCAGCGGTGCCGTTCACTGTCACGTTGCCGGCCGTGACCTTGATGTAGCCGATCGTCACCTGCGCGCCCGTGTCGACGGTCACGGCGGCCGACTTGCCGAACTGGGCGATGTGGTCGGCGGCGGACGGATAGCCGCTTCCCTTGTCCCAGTTGTTGGGCGTGGACCACTTGCCGTCGCCGGCCGTGCCGGTCCAGGTGTAGACGGTGTCGGCGGCGAACGCCGGGAGGGCGAGGGCCAGCGCGGCCATCAGCAGGCATTGGACTCGTTTCATGTCTTACACTCCATGGAGAGTTTTAAAAACATAGATATTATACCATGTGCGAAAGACAGAAACGTTCGTAAAACAACTTTAGTTCTTTTGCGTTCAACCGCTTGTCGTGCGGCGCCATTCGCCGGGAGAGACGCCCGTGAGCTTGCGGAACTGCGTGGCGAAGTGCTGGGACGAGGGGAAGCCTAGGGAATACGCGATAGCCGCCATGGAGAGCCGCGCGCTTCGGAGCACCTGCTTGGCGCGCTCGATGCGGCATTCCAGCAGGAAAGCGTGGGGCGGCAGACCGGTGGCCGCCTTGAAGCGGAGCGTAAAGTTGGTCTCGGAAAGTCCGCTTTGCCGTGCAATGTCCTCGACCGGATAGCGGGCCTCCGGGTGCGCGCGCATCGCCGCAATGACGTTCTCCACGTGCTCGAGCGGCTGGACGCGTTCGGGCCTGCGGGACGCCGTGATGATGTCGAGAAAGAGATTCACCACGGCGGTGCGCAGGAGAAGCCGGCGCTCGGGCGTGTCCTGCGGAAAGTCCTCCACGACGTCGAACACGTGCTGGAACAGCCTGCGCGTCACATCCGTTCCGTCGAAGAGCCGCTGGGGCATGGACAGCATGCGGCTGCGCAGCCAGGCCGCCTCGTCGCCGCGGAGATTCAGGAACCGCGCGCCTTTCGGCGGTATGCGGAAGAGGAGGCTGAACGTGTCCAGCCCCTTGGGATACGTCACCATCCGATGCGGCTCGTCCGGACGCGACACGAATATCTTCCCCGGACGGAACGGATAGCTCTTCCCCATGCTTTCGTAGGTGATGTTTCCGCCAAGGCAGTAGAGTATCTCGACGAAGCCGACGTGGACATGCTCTTCGACGGAAGGCATGCGGTTCGTAAAGTGGTTCCGGCTGAGCAGGGGGACGCACGGAACCCCGTAATTCCCAAGGTTGACAACGCGCACGCCATGCGTGGCGCTATAGCGCAAGCCCTTGTCTATGGATTGTTTCTTCGCCATGATCTGCTTCTTTCACACGTCAACAGACGCAGACTGAAATAAAAACACAGAATTCCACTGAGCTTTGTGTGCCCCCTCACCCGTGCTTAATCTGCTCGATCCATGGTGCCATGTACAACGGAAGTCGCACAACTCCATTTGTTTCGCCAACATCCCCAGGGTGCAGAACGATGCAAGCGCCGACATTCACCTTGAACTTTGAACGGAATTTGTCAAGCGACACGGTAGAATAGTCCTTCTCGCTCTTGACTTCAAGGGCCACGACATTTTTCGTGCGGCGCATTTCTGCCGTCGCCACCAAGAAGTCGATCTCCATTCGATTCTTTGCGTCCTTCTTGTCATAACGCGAGTAGAAGTACAAGTCCAATCCACACGCTGTAAGCGCTTGTGCAACGGCATTTTCCATCAACATTCCTTCGTTCAGCGAGAGACTGCCAAACATGATCCGCCGATGCGCATCTTCAACGGCCCTTGGATTGCTGCCAAACGCGCTGCTCACGAGCAATCCGGTGTCGGCCATGTAGCATTTCATCGTAGACTGTTCCGCGCTCAACGCCAATCCGGCGGTCGGTTCCGTCACATTCCAGGCGATGTTCGCGATCATGGCGTCCTTGAGCCAGAGAAACGCATCGCCGTATTCACGCACACGCGCTTCCGCGTTCAAAGACGCCATGCGGAATTTTTTGTCGTGCCTCTGCAACTGTCCGGGTATTTCATCGAATATCGCCTCTGCCTTGATGGCGTATTTGCCGGCATGCGTGCGGATGTCGGTTCGGTAGAGGGCAAGAATGCGGCGCTTCACGGCATCGACCTTATTGAAGTCGCCGGTCTTAATCCATTTTTCAACGGCCTGAGGCATCCCCCCTACGACAAGATACTCCCGAAACGCATCTCGCGCCTTTCTATGCGCTGGCCCCATCGGCGACAAGTCCTGGGCATGCGATACAATGACGTCAACCAATCCCTCGCGTCCGGTTGCCCAAAGGAATTCCTCAAAATCAAAGGGATACATCTTGACGTGATCTTCTTCGGAAGGCACGACGATGTCGGCAACATTCTCTTGAATGGAAATAAGGCTTCCTGTCTCCAAATAGTGATATCTTCCGTCCGCGACAAGATACTTGATCGCGGCTCGCGCACGCGGGAACTCCTGGACCTCGTCAAAAATAAAAAGCGTTTCCCCAACATACAGCGGAATCGCGTAGTAACTGGAGAGCTTCCTGAAGAATTGGTCAAGGTCATCGAGATTCCGTTCAAAAATCTCTTTCACCTCGGCAGGTGCGATATTAAAGTCAATGAGTATGTAAGACTTATATTCTGCCTTTGCAAACTGTTCCACAATGTAACTCTTACCCACACGGCGAGCGCCTTCAATGAGTAGAGCTGTCTCCGACGCCTCTTCATTCTTCCATTTCAGAAGCCTTTCATAGATTTTTCGCCTCATATTGCTAGATCCTCTTTGATGGACACGGATAGTATATCACGATTCCAAAGGGCTGGCAATAGCGTTTTCCCACGATTCCAAGGAGCTGGCAATAGCGCTTTCCCACG